>JBILGJ010000250.1:0-4757 GCA_044351125.1 Micropepsaceae bacterium | reverse complement strand
CAGAGCTGGCGCTGACGATGTGCATGCCGCCGCTCAGCGTGGAGCAGGAGGAGCGGCACCGGCGCATGCGGGACAAGTTCTCGACATCGTCGCTGGCCGTGATCGGCTTTGATGCGCCTGCGTGGCGCGGACTTCGGCCGGGCAGTGGCGTGCTTGAGGATTTCATGCGGCCGCGCGATTTCGGCCATACAGGAGAGTAACATGTCACAGCAGAGGCTTACAGCGCTTGTGACAGGGGCGTCTGCCGGCATCGGCAGGGCTTTTGCCGATGTCTTTGCGCGCTATGGTTTCAATCTTGTCATCACGGCACGGCGCGAGGACAGGCTGAGTGCGGTGGCGCAGGAAATCTCTTCGCGCCATCACGTGGATGTGAGCGTGATCACGGCTGACCTTGCCGATCCTCAGGCGCCCGAGGTGCTTGTCGCCGAGATCCATCGGCGGGGACTGAAGGTCGATGCGCTGGTCAACAATGCCGGCTACGGTGTGCCCGGAGCCTATGCGACGACGGCGTGGCGGGACCAGCGCGACTTCATCCAGGTGCTGACGACGGCGCCCTGCGCGCTCACGCATCTTGTGCTGCCCGGGATGGTGGAGCGCAAGCAGGGCTATATCGTCAACGTGGCGTCGCTGGCCGGGTTCCTGCCGGGGACGGCGGGCAGTGCGCTCTATGGCGCCTCCAAGAGCTTCATGATCCAGTTCTCGCGCTCGCTGAACATGGAGTTGCAGGCGCACAAGGTCCATGTCACGGCTGTGTGTCCCGGCTATACGCGCAGCGAGTTCCACGACGTCATGGGCGTGCGGGATCGCGTGTCGCGCATGCCGCGGTTCATGTGGATGTCTGCAGAGGCGGTGGCGGAAGAGGGCTATGCGGCGGTTATCCGCAACAAGCCCGTCCTCGTGAATGGCGTCATCAACCGCTCGATCGCGACGCTTGCCAAGTATCTTCCGGACTCGGCGGCGTTCTCGATCATGAAGGCCCAGAGCGGCTTCAATCGCTGAGCTGCCCGGTGGTCCGGAAGATGCGGATTGCATCTCCCGGAGACACTCGAAGGCGGCAGGTGTCAGTACAGACCCATCTTGTCCATCGTGCCTGCGCCGGCGATGCCGTCGGAGGCGATGTTGTTCGCCTTCTGGTAGGCCTTCACAGCCCTGGTGACGTCATCGTCATAGATTCCGTCGACCAGGCCCGTGTAGTGGCCGGATCTGCGCAGGGCCTCCTGGAGGAGCTCGACCTCGCGGCCCTTGTCACCGGGTTGGAGCGCAAAGCCCGAGCGCTTGCCTGACTTGGCCTGGTAGAGGCGCTGCTTGCTGGCCTTCAGATAGTCCTTCTGCGCAGACGGTGAGGCGGCTGCTGCGGCCATCTGACGGTTCTCGACATTGAGCGCCTCGATCTTGCGGCGCACACGCTCGTCGTTCAGGTCACGGTTCTTCGTCTCGAGGTCCGACGCGAGGGCCGACAGGTTGCGGCGTGCTTCCTCACCGCGGCCTTCCTGGTAGAGCCTGACCTGCTGCTTCTGGACACGATCGCTTTCGGCCAGGGTGGCTTCGGCCTCGATGACCTTGTTGAGCGACTGGTTCACCGTTCCGGCGTTGGATGATGCTGTCACGCTGAGGCTCTCGGTGATCTCGTGGGTTTCGCCGGAGCCGGCCTTGCGATAGCGCAGGGTGATCTTGCCGAGATCGAGCGGGCCGTCGTTTGGTGCATCAAGCTCGAGGCGGAGCAGGATGGAGCGCTTCTCGCCCTCGTAGACGTCCTCGAGGTCGTGCGTGATGGTGCGGCCTGGCTTGACCTCATCGTAGCCGATGAGCTCGGCCTTGCGGATCCGGGCGCTGCCGGCAAACTCGAGGTCGACATCCTGGGCGCAGGTCTCGAATATCGTGCCCAGTTCGTCCTGGAAGATCCGGGCCATCTGCGAGGGATGCTCGATGTAGTGGTAGCGGCCGCCGCCATTTTCCGCGATTGCCTGCATGAGGTCCTCGTCATAATCGCGGCCGAGGCCCAGGGCCGAGATCCTGATGCCTTTCCTGCGCGCCGTGCGCACGAGCTCGGCGATCTCCTGTGGCTCGGTGATGCCCGTGTTGGCTAGGCCGTCCGACATAAGCATGACACGTGTTATCGTTCCCTGCCCCGATGCGGGGCCGTTGAGTGCGCTGGCGGCTTCCTCGACGCCGCGCATCATGCCGCCCGCGAGGTTCGTGGAGCCTCGCGGTTCGAGCCGTTCGATCATTGCCTTCAGCTCGGTCAGGTTTTTCACGCGGCGCGCAGGCCACATCAACGAGATCTGGTCGTCGTAGTCGACAACCGACAGCGTGTCGCTCGTGGCAAGGCGGTCGACGGCGAGCGTTGCCGCGCGGCGGAGGTAGTCCATCTTGCCTTCATCCGCCATCGAGCCAGAGCGATCGAGGACGAGGGAGAGGTTGAGGGGCGGGCGCTGCTTTGTTTCGCCGGGGGTGACGTCGAGTCCCTCGAAGGACAGGCGCACATAGACGACGCGGCTTGTTCCCTTGAGGACGGCCGTGCGGTTCAGTTCCACCTCGCCACGCAGTGGATTGGCGCTGCTGTCGGGTGCCGACAGTGCCGAGGATGAGAGAAAAGCTGCAGCAAGAAGGGCAGCGATCCGGCTGATGGGCTTTCGCGAGAGAAATCTGCCGGTTCCGTTGATGGGCATGAAATGGTTCCTGGGCTTCGTGTGGGAGGGGGCCTGCATACCGTTTGCGGAAACGTCATTGCCATGATGTTCCCGCTGGTTGCCAGCGTGGCGGAGACTAGATGCGCTGGCGTGGCGCAAAGCGGCCCGGATTCTGGCGAAATTCTGTCGAGGTCTGTGACACCCCGGCGGGTGCTGCAGCATTTTGCGCGGTTGGCTGCCAGAACGATGGTGAGCGCGCTTCGAGGTGTAGAATAATTCATCGACGTCCGGCGGAGCGGCGCGAGGCCGGGACTGCGTTCAGTCAAGGTTTACGTTTGCTTCAGCCGCGTGACGTAATCTTCATGAAAGAGGCCGGCATTTTATTTTTGTTGGATCGCCTTGTTGATGCCATGAGCGCCGGGGAGAATGGCTTCCTGACAGCTGGCGAGCCCAACATCGGAAAGGCGTTGTCATGAGCAATTCACTGGATGTCTTTGATGCCTTCTCCCGGGCCTATGCCCGCGAGAAGTTCGAGACCATGTCACTGCGGGACTATCTGCTGGCGGCGCGCGACAATCCGATGATGTATGCGACGCCTGCCGAGCGCATGATCGCCGCCATCGGCGAGGCCGAGCTTGTCGATACCTCGCGCGACCCGCGCCTGTCGCGCATCTTCTTCAACCGCACGATCAAGATGTATCGGGCGTTTGAAGGGTTCTTCGGCATGGAAGACACGATCGAGCGCATCGTCGGGTTTTTCAAGCATGCGGCACAGGGCCTCGAGGAGAAGCGGCAGATCCTCTATCTTCTTGGTCCTGTTGGTGGTGGCAAGTCCTCGCTGGCGGAGCGCCTGAAGGATCTGATGGAGACCTATCCGATCTATGTGCTGAAGGCGGGCAACGAGATCAGCCCGGTGTTCGAGTCCCCGCTTGGGCTGTTCCGGACGAGCGAGTTGGCCGAATTGCTGCAGGACCGCTACAATATCGAGCGTCACCGCCTGACCGGCATCATGAGCCCGTGGGCCGTGAAGCGGCTGGACGAGATGAACGGCGATATCTCGCGGTTCGAGGTCGTGAAGATCATGCCTTCGAAGCTCAGGCAGTTCGCGATTGCCAAGACGGAGCCTGGCGATGAAAACAACCAGGACATCTCGGCTCTGACCGGCAAGGTCGACATCCGGAAGCTTGAACGATTCAGCCAGAATGATGCGGATGCCTACAGTTTCTCGGGCGGGCTCTGCCGCGCGAACCAGGGATTGCTCGAGTTCGTCGAAATGTTCAAGGCGCCGATCAAGGTGCTGCACCCGCTGCTGACTGCGACGCAGGAAGGCAACTATGTCGGCACCGAGACGCTGGGGCCCATCCCTTTCCAGGGCATCATCCTTGCCCACTCGAATGAATCGGAGTGGGTGCAGTTCAAGTCGAACAAAAGCAATGAAGCGTTCCTCGACCGGATCTGCGTTGTCACGGTGCCTTATTGCCTGCGCACGAGCGAAGAGGTGCAAATCTATCGCAAGCTCCTGAAGACAAGCGAGCTCGGAACGGCGCCATGCGCACCGGAGACGCTCGAGATGCTGGGCAAGTTCTGCGTGCTGACGCGTCTCAAGGAGCATGAGAACTCGAACCTGTTCTCGAAGCTCAGGGTCTATGATGGCGAAAAGCTGAAGGACACGGATCCGAAGGCCAAGACGCTGCAGGAATACAAGGACTATGCCGGCGTTGACGAGGGCATGACGGGTATCTCGACCCGGTTTGCCTACAAGGTGCTCTCGGAGACCTTCAACCATGACACGACCGAGGTTGCCGCCGATCCCGTCCACCTGATGTATGCGCTCGAACAGGCCATCAAGCGCGAGCAGTATGCGGACGAGGTTGAAAAGCGTTATCTCGAATTCATCAAGGCCGAACTTGCACCGCGCTATGCCGAATTCATCGGAAAGGAGATCCAGAAGGCCTATCTGGAGTCCTACAGCGAATACGGGCAGAACCTGTTCGACCGCTATATCTCGTATGCGGATGCGTGGATCGAGGACCAGGACTTCAAGGATACCGATACCGGGCAGATGATGGACCGGCAGCAACTCGATAACGAGCTGTCGAAGATCGAGAAGCCAGCCGGCATTGCGAA
>JBILGJ010000249.1:0-4758 GCA_044351125.1 Micropepsaceae bacterium | reverse complement strand
CGCCAGATCGGGCCGACCGCCGCGCGACACGACGGCCCTGACGGCCACCGGTTCGCGCGCTGCTGCAACAAGCGCAGCCGCTGCCCCCGTACTCGCCCCGAACAGCCCGATGGGAAGGTGTCGCGTCCGGTCATCGTCACACGCCCAAGCGATCGCATCGGCAACGCGCTGCCCCAGCAATGCGATGTCAAACACCTTGTCGCGATCCTCGCCTTCATCCGCCGTGAGAAGGTCGAGAAGAAGGGTCCCAAAGCCACGGTGCTGCAGCGCCCCGGCAACATGCTGGTTTCGCGGGCTCAGCCGA
The DNA here is from genome assembly GCA_044351125.1 of Micropepsaceae bacterium. Taxonomy (GTDB): domain Bacteria; phylum Pseudomonadota; class Alphaproteobacteria; order Micropepsales; family Micropepsaceae; genus SZUA-430. Next base: position 4,454 of record JBILGJ010000249.1, on the reverse strand, counting down.
CTGCTGCCGCTCCCATGCGCAAAGACGACAAGGCCATGCGGCTTGTCCGGCAGCGAGAGCATGGCCTCAAGGCCCATCGGACCCACGACCTCGGCCGTTTGCTGGATATGCATGTGATCTCCACCGTGAATACACTCGAGAGACTGACAACGGGCTCGCCGCTGACACTGATCCGGATCAAGCGCGGCTGGTGGCAACAATGAATGGATCCGCGAGGAAACAGCCCGGTCTGGCGGCACTGGCGCTTGCAGCAAGGTCCTGTCCCATCAACCATTTGGGGCACCCTGGACAGTCGTGTTTCCGCCAATGGCGGCTACGCTTTAATGCGCATTCCCCGTCTTCAGGTATTGACAAAGGTTCGATATCAAACCAAAATGATAAGGTATCAAATGAAAGGGCCAGTCATGACATCGCGTCGCAATATTCTGAAGTTGATCGGGGGTGGGGTTGTCCTGGCGGCGGCAGCCGGCGGAGGCCTCATAGCCATGAGCGGTCCCTCCGAGGCTGCGCGCGAGCCTTGGCGCAAGGCGGGCAAGTACACCGAGTACCGCCGCCGTGCGCTATCCTATGCCTTGCTCGCTCCCAACCCGCACAACCGCCAGCCGTGGCTTGTCAGGCTCGACGGTCAGGACGCCCTCACGCTCTTTTGCGACCTCAAGCGCCGCCTGCCGGCCACCGACCCCTTCGACCGCCAGATAACCATCGGCTGCGGTGCATTTCTCGAGCTGCTGGTGCTGGCCGCTGCGCAGGACGGCTATTTGGCGACAATCACGCCCTTCCCGGAAGGCGAGGACATGAAGACCCTCGATCAGCGGCCCGTCGCCCAAGTGTCCTTCACGAAAGGCGGCGTCAGCCCTGACCCGCTTTTTGCGCACGTCCTCGCAAGGCACTCGAACAAGGAAGTCTATGAACCACGCGATGTTCCGGCGCCCGCGCTCGAACAGATCGCAGAGGCGGGCCGGGTCTTCAGCGCGTCGTCGCAAACCATCGGCAACACAAATCTGGCCGAGCGGTTGCGCGACCTCACCTGGCGCGCCCATCTGAAAGAGGTGACAACCCCGGCTGCAAACCAGGAATCTGTCGACCTCATGAGAATCGGTGCAGCCGAAGTGTCGGCCAATCCGGATGGCATCGAGCTGGAAGGTCCGATCTTCGAGGTTGGGCGCCTGGTCGGCTTCATGACGCGGGAGACCCTTGCAGATCCGACGTCGACGGCATTCCAGCAGGGCCTCGAGCTCTATCGTTCAATGGCTCTGTCGGCGCGCGCCTTCGGCTGGATCACGAACGAAAACCAGTCGCGCATCGACCAGCTCAACGCCGGTCGCGCCTATGTCCGGATGAACCTCAAGGCAACAAGCCTCGGGCTTGGCGTCCATCCGTGGAGCCAATCGCTGCAGGAATATGTCGAGATGAAAGACCTGTACCGCGAGGTCCACGATCTGATTGCAGGTGAAAGCCGCATCCAGATGCTCTACCGCATCGGCTATGGTCCCAAGGTTGGACCGACACCCCGACGCGGACTGGAAGCCCACCTTGTCTGAACCTCCGGACTCGCATGCCGACAAGCCCTCGCACGAGCAGTTGCTCTTCCGCCTGCTCAACGAAATCGGCATCATCGACCAGCTGGCAGCAACGGCATTTGAACGCCTGCTGCCGCACGGCTTGACGCGTGCGCAGTTTGCGGTCCTGAACCACTGTACGCGTATGGGGGACAACAAGACCCCGGCGCAGCTCGCCTCCATCCTCCAGGTCACCCGCGGGACCATGACAAGCACGCTGGCAAGGCTCGAGGAGAAGAAGTTCATCCACCTTGAGCCCGACGCCGTCGATGGACGCTCCAAGCGCGTCATGCTCACGCGCACGGGCAGGGCGGCGCGCGACGATTGCGTGCGCGCGGCACTTCCCTTCCTGGCAGAGGCAACCGGTGTCATTCCAAGGGACATGGTCGAGCGCATGCTGCCGCAGCTCGAGCTGGTCCGGGCGTGGTTTGACAAGAACCGTATGGACTGACGCGCAGGCCGTAGCTATGGCGAGCGCGCCACGGCATGTACCCCGGATCGGACCGTCCTTTCCGTTCGTCATTACCATCGTTGCAGATTCGAAGGTGCGTCTGCTCAGTCACTTTCCAGGACGGATCACGCGCATCAGCAGCATCGTGACCACCAGGCTTCCAAGCAGAAGCACCGCCACGCCTGCAGCATCAGCGAGCAGGGGCTGGCGCGGCCCCTCGGCCACGCGCACCCCATAGAGCCCCCAGATGATTGGGAGCAGATAAAAGGCGCTTCGTCCGGACAGGGCGACGGTCGCGGCAACGAGGGCAGCTCCACCGACAGCAACAAGGCCGGACATTGTGGCGATGTCAGTCGTGATGATCCGCTCGATCGTCAACACGGTCACCAGATTGACGATCGATGCAATCGTAAGCCAGCCGGCAAGCAGGTTGAGCGGCAGCGCGATCAGCAATCGGTCCCGAAGCAACCCTGCGCCTTGCGACCTGACGAGGGCAAAAATCAATGCAGCCGCTGACACCGAAATGACGACCACGGTCATCCAGATCTGGTTCTGCGCCGCCATGAGGATCCACAGGCCGCAGCCGCTGATGGCAACGATAGACGGCCACGCATAGATCGCCAGCATCTCGGAGCCCCGTGCCACCGGCAAGGCCTGGTAGAGCGCATAAATGATCATTCCAAGATAGAGCAGCCCCCAGATCGCGAAGGCAAAACCCGCAACGCGCAGGGTGCTGTTACCCTGGAACGAGAATTCAGCCGCTGACATCCCGAACTGATAGACAGCCTGCAAGCTTGGAACTGCGATTGCGAAAATCACAGCGCAGATGATCAACGTCGAACGCACGACGGCAGCCATGACAGGATCCCCCAGGGTTAACTCTCGAAACGAGAAGAGCTCCGCTAAACAATCAGGATTCATCCCAAGCGGCAAGTGCGCCGCTCTCCCCGAACCGGTCCAGCGCACCTCCAGGGCGACCTCGCGCGAGACCGCCTCGTAACCAAAATGAGCTCACATCTCCGGGCCAGAAGTCCGTGGATTCCGGCGTTTGCGCGCAGCGCACACTTGATCTAATGGATGCACAGCGCCGCAGACCCCACGTGTGGTCCATGGGCAAGGTAAACCGGATCACCAGGTGAGAGAGATGGATAGCCGCTTCTCCGTCGCGCCAATGATGGATTGGACGGACCGGCATTGCCGGTACTTCCATCGCATCCTGTCGCGCCGGGCACGGCTCTATACCGAGATGGTGACGACGGGCGCGCTCATACATGGGCCTCGCGCGCGGCTGCTCGCCTATCACCCGGACGAGCATCCCGTCGCGCTGCAGCTGGGCGGCAGCGAACCCGACGACCTCGCGCTCTGTGCGCGCATGGCCGAGGACGCGGGTTATGACGAGGTAAACCTGAACATCGGTTGCCCGTCCGAGCGCGTGCAGAGGGGAGCCTTCGGTGCGTGCCTGATGCGCGAACCCGACCTGGTCGCCAGCGGCGTGGCGGCGATGCAGGCGGCCGTGAAGATCCCCGTGACCGTGAAGTGCCGCATCGGCGTCGACGACCAGGATGCGCGCGAGAGCCTCTTCGGTTTCATCGAGCGCCTTTCCGATGCCGGGTGCCGCCATTTCATCGTCCATGCCCGCAAGGCGTGGCTGAAGGGACTGTCGCCGAAGGAAAACCGCGATATCCCTCCGCTCGATTATCCGCTGGTCCACGAGGTCAAGCGGCGCTGGCCCCAGCTGCATATCGGCATCAATGGCGGTATCACTACGCTTGAGGCCTGCAACGAGCAACTCGGCCACGTCGACAGCGTGATGGTCGGACGCGCCGCCTACCAGACCCCCGCACTTCTGCTGGACGTGGACCGGATGGTCTTCGGCAGTGCCGATCCTGCCCTCTCGCGTGACGAGGCGCTCGAACGCTTCATGCCCTACGTGGAAGGCGAGCTTTCGCGCGGCACGCCGCTGCACGCAATGACACGCCACATCCTGGGCCTCTACAATGGATTGCCTGGCGCGCGCATCTTCCGCCGCCACCTGAGCGAGAACGCCGTCAGGCCCGGTGCTGGCGTCGAAGTGTTGCGCCAAGCCGTCGAACTTGTGCGCAAGGCCGCCCTTGCACAGGCCGCGGCATAGGCATGGAGGCGCTTGCGTCCCTTCCCGTGGCAGAACTGGTGTCGCTGGCGCTCGGCGTCGTCGTCGCAGGCCTGCTCGCCGGCATCATCGCCGGACTGCTGGGCGTGGGCGGAGGGATTGTCCTGGTGCCCGTGCTCTTCCAGGCCTTCGGCCTGATCGGCGTGCCCGGGGACCTCTGCATGCCGCTGGCCGTGGGAACTTCGCTTGCAACGATCATCCCGACATCGATCCGTTCGACCTTGAGCCATCACCGCCATGGGGCCGTCGACTGGCCTGTGCTCAGGGCGTGGGCCCTGCCGACAATCATCGGCGT
>JBILGJ010000248.1:0-4760 GCA_044351125.1 Micropepsaceae bacterium | reverse complement strand
GCGCAACCTGAATGACGAGGCCGAGATTGCCCATGTGCTGCGCGACATCGGGATCAAGCCGGAAGACTTCATGACGCGGATCGACCGGCCGGACGTCAAGGAGAGGCTGAAGGCCAACACCGAGGGGGCCGTTGCCCGCGGTGTGTTCGGTGCGCCGTCGTTCTTTGTGAACGGCGAGCTGTTCTTTGGGCAGGACCGGATGGACTTTGTCGAAGAGGCGCTGTTGCCCTGATGCCGTGATGCGCCGGAAAATGCGGCGCATGGCCCCGGGTTCCCCGGCTTTTCTCCCGACAGGGGAATCCTGCCTGGTTGGGGGTGGGCGTTTTTCATTGCCCTTTCAGGCATTTATTGGCTCTATTTGATCTGCGTGCCGCGGGGTTGGGGCCCGGCGCACGCGGCACGGGGGCTGGCAGGCACCTCGATGCCCTAGTGGGGGGATTTGGGGTCAGATGACATCAGAGGTCATGCTGCTGAACGTGCAGGGGGCTGCGCTTGCCGCCGACAGCGCGCTGACGGCCATTGAATATCATCCGGATGGAACGGCGACGGTTCGCTACCAGAGCGGCGTCGACAAGGTTTACCTGCTCGACGAGAAGATGCCGGTTGCGGCCATGATCTTCGATGTCGCCGAGTTCTATCGCTATCCCTGGGGCACGATCTTCGAGACCTTCCGCACGACGACGGCTTCGCGCGGCAACAGCGTGCCGCTGGTGGCTGAGGCGATGGTCCGCTTTCTGGGGCGCTGGACGTCCGGCGCCGACGCCAAGGCGAACAAGCTCTTGCCGGTGGACGAGGGGCAGGAGCGTCTGAACTTCGCGATCTATGTCGCGGCCATGCTGCAGCGCTATCAGCAATGCCTTGAGCTTGCCGCCGACCGCAAGGGGCGCGGCGACGAGGCGGTGCTGACGCGCGCGCTGGACATGCTGCGCTTCGAGACGCAGTACGCGGGCACCTATTTCCAGAACCTGTTCCTGCCGAATGGTACGCCGCCCCAGAAGCGGCCGTTGATCGGGGAAAGCTCGCCGCGGCTTGTTCAGTTGATCGAGACCCTGCTGCCGCGCCTGATCGACGGGATGACGGATGCGTTGTTCGGTCCGGGCGTGCTGCCGGCGGGTCTGAAGACGCAGTTGGCAGAAGTCGCCGTGGGCTCGTGCCTGACCGACTGGATGGCGCCGGGCGTGCCGCAGACGGGTGTCGTGCTGGCAGGGTTTGGCACCGACGAGATCCGGCCGTCCTATGTCGACCTGCGCATCGGGTCGGCGTTCGGCGGTATCGTGAAGCACCAGCTGGTGTCTGCGGGGACACCATCGAACGCGGAACCGGCCATCATCCAGTCCTATGCCCAGGCCGACCTGATCGACGCGCTGCTGCGCGGGGCGCAGCCGGGCTACAAGTACCTGATGTTCCAGTTGATGAGACAGGGCATCGATTCACTGCTGAACTCGGTATCTTCAGAGGTTTCGAAGAAGGATGCGGGACTGGGCAAGTCGGTTCTACAGACCTTCTCGCAGGCCCCCCTTGCGCTGTCGCGGGCCATCCTGATGGCCGGCGACGACATTGCGCGCCATGCGATGGAGATGCGGGTTGCCGAGGTCGTTAACTCGTCGCCGCCCGAGCAACTGGCCGAGCACGCCACCAAGATGATCGTGCTGTCGGTGATCGAGCACGAACTCACGGGCAGCCAGTCGGTCGCGCAGCCCATTCTTGCCATCAAGATGACCAAAGGGCGGGCCGAGTTTGTCCGCCACAGCATGTGAGGTGATCCCCATGTCACGCAATGCCGGAAAGGAAACGCCTGTCTCGGAGCTTGTCAGCAAGCTGGTCGAGGACGCGCGGCGAAGGCGAAGCGATGGTCCATCATCCTCGCTGCACGGGGCGCGTGCGCAACTGTCGGCGACGCTGAACCAGGCGGGCACGCTGCTGGCCCAGATCGAGAGCACGCTTCCGGCGCGCAAGCCATCGCTGCTGAATACCGTCCTTGGGCTTGCCTCGAAGCCGGCGCAGCGCCGCAAGAGCTGGTTCTTTCGGCGCGCTGAAGCCGGGCCGTCGCTGTCGGCCAGCCAGATCGAAAAGCTGCTCAAGGCGTCGGCAAAGGACGGCGTGCGGCTGTCACTGTCGGATGCGGTGACGCGTGCATCGGAGGGCGATGCCGCGGTCGAGTGCGTGCTGCCGGAGGGAGCCACCGATCCGGTGTGCGCGCCGCGACGCTGAGGTCGGCGCGTGGCTGGGTGAAGCTGTCACCTGTGCGCAGGCTTGCGGTTTGCCGTCGTTGCGAAGTCCACGAAACTTGACAGGGCTGCGTTTGCGCGAGGGTCGTTTGGCGACCAGAAGCCTTCGCTGATCAGCGAGGCTGCGCCATGTGCGACACACCACGCATGCGCGGCAAGGGTGGCGTCGATATTCCCGGGCTGACTTCCGGACAGATCGGCAAGGGCGGCCCGCAGATGGTCGAAAGGTGTCCGTTCATCAAGGCCCGCTTGTGGCAGGCCCGCCGGCGATCGGGCCTCGATCCTGCTGAACATCAGGCGGAACAGGTGCTGCTCGCGTGAGGCAAATGCGATGTAGGCCTGTCCGACGGCCAAAAGCCTTGCCCTTCCGGATCGCCGCAGGGTGCCCTCGTGCATCAGGCGCGCGAGCTGGCGGAAGCCTTCCTTGCTGACGGCGGCGAGAAGTGCGTCCCGGCTGTCGAAGTGCTTGTAGACCGCTCCTGCCGTCACGCCTGCAGCCTTGGCGGCTTCACGCAGGCTCAGGCTGTCGGCGCCGGCGGTCCTGACCTGGGCCATCGCATGGTCAATGAGGGCAAGGGCCAGGTTTCCATGGTGATAGGCCGGTTTTCGAGGGGTTTTCGTGGCGCGCATGTCTACGGTGTTTACATCGGCGAAAAGCCATCATAAAGTATACAGTGTTTACATTGCGTTGCATCGTGCAGGATTCGTGAAAGGGTGAAACCGTGCGGATGAAGAGGTTGCTGGTGTTGGCCGTTTGTCTGGCCCTTGTGGGCCTTGCCCTTTCATTCCTGCTGGGCTCGGGCCTGCGGACCCAAACCCTGCGGGGCGGTTCCGGGCCCGAGATGGTGCAGATTGCGCTGCCGATGGCCAATGTCTTCCTGATCAAGTCCGCGCGTCCCGTCCTGATTGACGCCGGAGGTCCAGGGGATGAGGGGGCCATCCTCGAGGCGCTGGCGCGCGAAGGGATAGATCCGCGCGCGCTTGGGTTGATCGTGCTGACACATGCGCATGCGGACCATGCCGGCAGTGCGGCGGCGCTCCAGGCTGCAACGGGGGCTCCCGTCGCGCTTGGGGCTGAGGATGCTGCCATGGCGGCTGCGGGACGAAACGGGGAATTGAAGCCGGTCGGCTTCGAGGCGCGGCTGCTGCTGCCCTTCGTCAATCCCCCGTTTGCGCCGTTCAAGCCTGACATGCCCATCGAAGGCGAATTGGATCTTGCGCCATGGGGCGTGGCGGGAAAGGTGGTGGCGTTGCCCGCCCACACGTCCGGCTCGGTGGCGGTCCTGCTCGACAATGGCGAGGCGTTTGTCGGGGATCTCATGCGTGGCGGATCGCTTGGTGGCATGATCAATCCCGGAAGCCCCGCCGACCATTACTTCCAGCCTGATATCGTGCTTGCCCGCCGGCTTATCTGCGAGCTGGTCAGTCGTGGTGTCATGCGGTTCCATGTCGGGCATGGAGGACCGCTGTCGCGGGATTCCGTTGTGCGGACGTTTGCCTGTGAGCCTGCGGCGCGCGCGCCGGGGTGAAAGCCCAACGTCTCATGGCGGGGGCCATGCGCGGATGGCCTACTGGCCGCCGCTGCGCACCGTGTGCATCGACAGGCCCGCGGTGACCATGTTCGTCCAGATCTCCTCGGCGCTTTCGGCATAGCTGAAGAGCTTCAGATCTTCCTGTACGATCATGCCCCGGTCGACAAGCACGTCGAAGTTCACGAGGCTCGTCCAGAAGTTCCGGTCGAAGAGCACGATGGGCAGGTGGCCGATCTTCTCGGTCTGCCGCAGGGTCAGTATCTCGAACAGTTCGTCGAGTGTGCCGAAGCCTCCGGGAAAGACGACCAGTCCGTTGGCGCGCATGGCAAGATGCATCTTGCGCATGGCGAAATAGTGGAACTGGAAGGTGAGGTCTGCTGTCGAGTAGGGGTTGGGATCCTGCTCGTGCGGCAGGCGGATGTTGAACCCGACCGAGAGCGCGCCGGCATCTGCCGCGCCGCGATTGGCGGCCTCCATGATGCCCGGCCCGCCGCCGGTGGCGATGACGTTGTCATGAAGGCCCCCATTTCGAATGAGGGCGCCGCCGCGTTCCGACGCGATGCGGCCGAAGACGCGGGCCTGCTCGTAGAGGGATGATCCGGGTTGGACCCGGGCCGAGCCAAAGACAACGATGGTCGAGCGGATGCCGGCCTTGCGCAGCATCTCCTCGGCCTTGGCGTATTCGAGCATGAAGCGCACGCCGCGCATCGAATCGCCCAGCAGGAACTCGGCGTCGAGCGCCGGCAGCTTGTAACTGGGCGGCAATCTGCGCTTGGGGGTGTCGTTCGTAGGCTTGCGGGGCGGCATTGTGATTGTCTTTCCTGCATGTGGGCAGCGTTCGAGCCTACCACAAGTAGCATCGGGATACAGTTGACGAACCCTTCCCGGGTCGTCAGCCTTGAGGCAAAGCAGCATTAGAACGGGTGAACGGGGTCATGGAGACTGCAGCAATCATCATCGTGGCGGTCGCCGCCCTCCTTGCGGCGGGCCTGGCCTTTGG
>JBILGJ010000030.1:0-14867 GCA_044351125.1 Micropepsaceae bacterium | reverse complement strand
TTCAGATTGGCGCCTTCGACGATCACCGGGATGCGACTGCTGAGGTCTGTAAGCAAAAGAACCCGCGAAGAGCGCTTCCCCGTCCCAATGATGCGACCAAGCATGCCACGATCATCAACGACCGCCTGCCCGTGCACCACGCCCTGTTCGCGGCCAACGCTCACAAGGACAGACCGCACGAATGGCCCGGACATGTCGGCAATCACGCGGCCCGCAACCCCGCCCACCGGCGCCTCTGTCGGCACGCGCAGGAGTTCCTCATAGCGCCGGACTTTGCGCTGCAGTTCGCCCAACTCGCCCTGCGCCATGCGCAGCCGCGCATTTTCGTCACGCAGGCGCTGGTTTTCCTCATAGACCGACAGGACCGTTCCAGCGCCCTCGATCCAACGGTTCGCCTCGGCGGCAGGCCCCGCCACCAGTTCCATGGCCGACGCGGCCAGGTCATCGCCAGCGCCGCGAACAAGTGCGGTCAGTTCGCCCTGCCCCCGGCTGACCGACAACAGCACAACCGCGATAACGAACAGCAGCACGAACAGGCGGTTCTGGACCACGAAGGCCCAGAGCCCGGAAGACCTGTTTCGCCTTGAGTTCCATGCCATCGGCAGGGACCGCTCGGATCAGTAATAGACGGACGACAATACTTGCCTGTGCGAGTTCAGATGCTCAAGCACCTTTCCCGTCCCCAGCGCAACGCACGATAGAGGTTCATCGGCGATTGAAACCGGAAGTCCGGTCCGCTCCCGCAGCACCTGGTCAAGATTGGTCAGCAGCGCCCCGCCCCCGGTCATGACGATGCCCTTTTCCACGATGTCCGCCGCAAGTTCCGGCGGCGTCGCCTCGAGGGCCACCTTCACCGCCTCGACGATCTGGCTGACCGGCTCCTGCAGAGCATCGGCGATCTGGGCCTGGCTGATCGTGATTTCCTTCGGCACGCCGTTCAGGAGATCCCGGCCCTTGATGTCGATTCGCACCTCATTCGCATTGTCCGGAGCCTTGGCGCAGCCGACCTCCTTCTTGATGCGCTCGGCCGAAGCCTCGCCCACCAGAAGGTTATGGTGCCGCCGGATATACGAGATGATGGCCTCGTCCATCTTGTCTCCACCAACCCGCACCGAACGCGCATAGACGATGCCGCCCAGCGAGAGCACGGCCACCTCGGTCGTGCCACCGCCAATGTCGACAACCATGGAACCCGTGGCTTCCGTGACCGGAAGGTCCGCGCCGATGGCAGCCGCCATCGGCTCTTCGATCAGGTACACGCGCCGTGCGCCAGCCTGCAGCGCCGATTCCTGGATCGCCCGTTTCTCGACAGCCGTCGCCCCCGAGGGCACGCAGATGATGATCATGGGGTTGGCAAAGGACCGGCGATTATGAACCTTGCGGATGAAGTGCTTGATCATCTCCTCCGCAACCTCGAAATCGGCGATGACGCCGTCCCGCATGGGTCGGATGGCTTCGATATTGCCGGGGGTTCGCCCCAGCATCATCTTGGCCGCATTGCCGACCTCCAGAACCTGCTTCTTGCCGTTCTTGTTCATGATCGCAACGACAGAGGGCTCGTTCAGGACGATGCCGCGCCCCTTGACGTAGACCAGCGTATTCGCAGTCCCGAGGTCGATGGCCATGTCCGAGGAGAGCATTCCGAGCAGGCTAGAAAACATGAGTGTCTCCAACTTCTTCTTGTTGGCAGATGGTCCGTCAGGCGGACCACCCGCAGGTTTCGGTGCCGCGCTAGCGCGCGACCGTCAAGGCTTCAGGTTTTGTCTTCTGGCGCTTCACCAGCAGCTTGTTGAGGGCGTGCACATAGGCCTTCGCCGCCGACACAAGCGTATCGGTATCCGCGGCCCGGCCAGTCACGCTGCGCCCGTCCTCGACCAGCCGGACCGTGACACCTGCCTGGGCATCGGTACCCTCGGTGACGGCATGGACATCGAACAGGGCCAGCGTCGCCTCATGCGGATAGAGTGACTTGATCGCATTGAAAATCGCATCGACAGGACCATCGCCGCGGGCAACACCGATACGGGTATCCCCATCGATGGAAAGCTCGAGCTCAGCGCTCTGCGGGCCAAATGTGCCAGCCACGACGCGAAGATTCACGAAACGGATCGTGTCGAGGCCACGCGCGATCTCGTCATCCACGAGCGCAATGATATCCTCGTCGAAGACATGCTTCTTCTTGTCCGCAAGGTCCTTGAAACGGCGGAATGCATCCTCGAGTGCGTTGGGCCCAAGCTCATAGCCCATGGCCTCGAGCTTGTCCTTGAATGCATGCCGCCCTGACAGCTTGCCAAGCACCAGGGACGTTTTGGCCACGCCAACGGACTCGGGCGTCATGATCTCGTAGGTCTGCGTGTGCTTCAGCATGCCGTCCTGGTGGATGCCGGACTCGTGCGCAAAAGCATTCTTGCCGACGATCGCCTTGTTGAACTGCACGGGAAAGCCCGTCACGTTCGACACCATCTTCGAGGCACGGGAAAGTTGCGTTGTCTCGATGCCCGTCGTGAACGGCAAGATGTCCTGCCGGACGTTCATGGCCATCACGATTTCCTCGAGCGCAGCATTGCCCGCACGCTCGCCGATGCCGTTGATGGTGCATTCGATCTGCCGCGCGCCTCCGGCAACACCCGCCAGCGAATTGGCAACGGCCAGACCAAGGTCATTGTGGCAATGAGTCGAGAACACGACCTTTTCCGCTCCAGGCACCTTCTCGATCAGGGACCGGATCAGGTTCGCGTACTCCGAAGGTATGGCATAGCCAACAGTGTCGGGAATGTTGATCGTGGTTGCACCGCACCTTATGGCCGCCTCCACGCAGCGGCAGAGGAACTCGAATTCGGTTCGCGTGGCATCCTCGGCCGACCACTCCACGTTGTCGACCCAGTTCCGCGCACGCGTCACGCTGGCAGCCACCGCCTCGAGCACCTGATGAGGCTCGAGCTGCAACTTGTGCTTCATGTGCACGGGACTGGTGGAGATGAATGTATGGATGCGCCCCCGGGCCGCGCCCTTGATCGCCTCGCCAGCGCGGTCGATGTCCTTGATCCCGGCTCTGGCCAGGCCACAGACGACGGCGCGCTTGACGATCTTCGAGATTTCCTGGACAGCCTCGAAATCGCCATTCGAGGCGATGGGAAATCCGGCCTCGATGACATCGACACCCAGGTCGTCGAGCATCACGGCAACCTTGAGCTTCTCCTCAAGATTCATGGCAGCGCCCGGCGATTGTTCGCCATCACGCAGCGTCGTGTCGAAAATGGTGATCCTGGTAGAACTTGACATGGTCTGAACTCACTTCCCGCTCGCACGCGGTTCGGATGTATTGCCCGGGACTTTTCTTCTCGTCTTCCCCTAGGCACCGGCCGCCTCGCCCTCGGGCATTGCAGCGGCCGACATCGCACCTAGGGGCTGCTAAGAAGCAGTCCCGGCCCCATCCGGAGGGTAAGGAGAGCATCGCTCCAGGCGCGCAGGCCAAGGCAGGCGCGAACCGCACCCGCATTGCCATCATTGCCGCCTGTTGCGTACATGCCGTTCCTGCCTCACGCGCCAGCCCGATAACCTGGCGTTGACCATAAGGATCCGTTGTTAAGGCCCGGTGAAACCGCAAGCCAAAACAACCATCCGACACACCATGAATAAGGCGAATCGCTTACTGGGCGCAATGCAAATCGGGCAGCACCAGCCGATTTAATTGGGGCCGCCCGCCAATCCCGGGGCGCCGCCGACGGGCCGACAGGGTCCGGCAACCGTCTTGCGCCCGCGCTCTGTTAAGGCGAACGAAACCTGTCGCTAACCCGATGGTGAGCATGGCCATGGTTCAATACCGCCATAACAACAGGGGCCTCAGTCATCATGGGAAACATCGCGTCACCGGAACCAATCCCGGCGCGGACAGTCGCGCGCTCGCTGTCGGAACGGCTGCTTGAGTTCGTTTTCCCCCTAACGACCTCTGCCATTTTCACGGCGGCAGCCCTGCTTTTCTGGGTACAGCCGATGTTCGGCAAGCTGGTACTCCCTCTGATGGGCGGCACGCCTGCCGTCTGGGCCGCAACACTGCTCTTTTTCCAGACGGCGCTCCTCGCCGGCTATCTCTACGCACACGCCCTCGGCTGGTTCCTGCCGCTCCGGGCGCAATTGCTCGTGCACATGTGCGTCCTGCTCCTTGCAACGCTTGCATTGCCTGTGGGCATCCCCGCAGGCATCCAGCCGCCCGCCGACAGCATGCCTGTCCTGTGGCTGTTCGGCCTCTTCACCGTCACGGTAGGCGCGCCCTACACCGCCGTGGCCGCCACATCCCCCCTGCTCCAGCGCTGGTTCTCGATGTCGGGCCACCCGGCCGCATCGAACCCCTACCAACTGTATGTCGCCTCGAATATCGGCAGCCTTGTTGGTCTCCTGGGCTACCCCCTTCTGATCGAGCCGATCGCAGGCGCTGCCTTGCAGACCATCCTGTGGTCTGCCGGCTTCCTGCTCCTCGTGATCATGATCGGACTGGGCGCGCTCGCACTCCAGACCCGCACCAGCGCGGCGACAAACGACAATGCAGCCCCCGTCGCGACGGTCACGACCTTCGACAGGTTCCGCTGGGTTGCCCTCGCCTTCGTGCCGTCAAGCCTGCTGCTGGGCGTCACAACCCACATCACGACCGACATCGCGGCGATGCCCCTGCTCTGGGCCCTCCCGCTCGCGCTTTACCTTCTCACCTTCATCATCGCCTTCGCCGACAAGCCGCTGGTTTCAAGGCCGATCCTCCTGAAGCTCGAGACGCTCTCGCTCGTCCTCCTGGCATCGATCCTCTGGTTCAAGGACGCCAATGCCGCCGGCCTGGCCGTGAGCCTGTTCGCCTTCTTCATCATCGCCCTTGCACGCCATGGTGAACTGGTCTTGACCAAGCCGCCTGCCGGCAACCTGACCGAATTCTACCTCTGGATGTCACTGGGTGGCGCTCTGGGTGGCCTCTTCAACGCCATCATCGCACCCATGGCCTTCAACACGATCGCCGAATATCCCCTGACGCTGGCTGCAGCCGCCTTCACGCGCCTGCTGATGGTGCCCGCTGCCGAGCGGTGGAAACTCTCCGCGACAGATTTCGTGTTGCCGGCACTGGCACTGCTCGCCGTGACAGCCATGCACACGCTGAGCTTTGACGTCGCAGAAACACCGGCAATCACGGTTGCCCTCGTGATCGCGGCCCTGGGCATTGCGGTCTATACCTTCCACGAACACGCCTGGCGCTTTGCGCTGGGCCTGAGCTGCGTGCTCGCCCTTTTGCTCGGGAAGTTCGACAGCACGCTGCTGCACCAGGAGCGCAGCTTCTTCGGCGCCTACCGAATCTTCTCGGTGCCCCAGACGAACCAGATCATCCTGTCGCATGGCAGCACGATCCATGGCGCCCAGAACGTCGGAGAGGCTCGCCCCACGCCACTGACCTACTACGCCAAGGAAGGCCCCATGGGACAGGCGCTCACCGCGCTGCGCACCGATGCCCCAAGCCTGCGCTTCGGCGTCGTCGGCATGGGCACGGGCGCCTCGGCCTGCTATTCCACACCGGCTGACACCTGGACTTTCTACGAGATCGACCCCCTCGTCGTCAGCCTCGCGCGCGACCATGGCGCCTTCAGGTTCCTGAAGGACTGCACCCCCAACGCGCGGATCGTGACGGGCGACGCTCGCCTGTCGCTCGCCGATGAACCGGACGCAGTCTTCGACGTCCTGATCCTCGATGCCTTCAGTTCGGATTCCATCCCCACGCACCTCATGACGCGCCAGGCCCTGCAGCTCGCCCGCGCCAAGCTGGCACCGGATGGCGTGATCCTTTTCAACATCTCCAACCGCTACCTGAAGCTCGAGCCGGTCGTGGCCAACACGGCGCGTGCGGCCGGATTGACGGGCATCACGCAATTCTTCAGGTCGACCGAAGAGCAGGGGAAGCGCATGATCACGTCCTCGCACTGGATTGCCCTGTCCAACAGCCCCGAGAAGCTGGCGCGCATCGCGGCAAACGGCAAGTGGCGTCCCCTCGAGCCCGATGCAACCACGCCCGTCTGGACCGACGACTATTCGAGCCTGATCGGCGTGATCTCGATCAAGTAACGGGCCTGACCAGCCCTGCACAGGCCTTGGCGTTGCGCCGCGCGGTATCCGTATCGTCCGCGCGCGCCACGGCAACGCCCATCCTGCGCTTGACGAAGGCCTCGGGCTTGCCGAACAGCCGAAGCTCGGTGCCCTCCACCGCAAGCGCCTCAGCCACGCCTTCATAAGCCATCCCGGCGGCCGCACGGCCACCATAGATCACCGCACTCGCACCCGGCGTCCGCAGGCTTGTGTCGACAGGAAGCCCCAGGATGGCGCGGGCGTGCAGCGCGAACTCGCTCTGGTGCTGGGTCGCAAGCGTCACAAGCCCGGTGTCATGCGGCCGCGGGCTGACCTCGGAAAACCACACGTCGTCGCCCTTCACAAAAAGCTCGACACCGAAGATGCCGGCACCACCCAGCGCGTCCGTGATCCTTCGCGCCATGGCCTGTGCCCGCGCCAGGGCCACCGGGCTCATTGGCTGTGGTTGCCAGGACTCGACATAGTCCCCATCCACCTGGACATGTCCGATCGGCGCGCAGAACGACGTACCGCCGGCATGGCGAACGGTCAGTAGCGTGATCTCGAAGTCGAAGCGGATCTCGCCCTCGACAATCACGCGCGCCTGTTTTACCCGGCCCGCAGCCATCGCATAGTCCCACGCAGACGCGACGCCGGACGGATCCTTGATCCGGCTCTGGCCCTTGCCCGATGACGACATCACGGGCTTCACGAAACAGGGATAGCCAATGCCACGGTCGATCGCCGCCTGAAGTTCCTCAAGCGACGAGCAGAAGGCATAAGGCGATGTTGCAAGCCCGCAGTCCTCCGCGGCCAGCCGCCGGATGCGCTCGCGGTTCATGGTGATGTGCGCAGCCGTCGCCGTCGGAATGACCCGCGCAAGGCCCTCGGCCTCGATGCGCACCAGCTCATCGGTCGCGATCGCCTCGATCTCGGGCACGATCAGGTGCGGTCTTTCCTGCGCCACGAGCGCGCGCACGGCGTTCCCGTCAGTCATGTCGATAACGTGCGAGCGATGCGCAACCTGGTGTCCGGGCGCGTTGGCATAACGGTCGACGGCGATGACCTCAACCCCCAGCCGCTGCAGCTCGATGACCACTTCCTTGCCAAGCTCCCCTGAGCCCAGCATCATCACCTTCGTGGCCGATGGGGAAAGTGGGGTTCCAATCCGTGTCATGGAGATACCTCGCGCGCTTCAGCCTGCTTGAAGGCGCAAGATGTGGCATCGGCCGGCCCCGCAGGGCAAGCCGACACGCCAGTTAGTCACAGCCTGGATGGTCAAAAACGCTCAGTTCTTGTCCTGGTCGACCAGCTTGTTCTTGGTGATCCACGGCATCATGCCGCGCAGCTTGCGGCCGACATCCTCGATCGGATGTTGCGCGTTGTTGGCCCGCGTCGCCTTGAAGCTGGCCTGCCCGGCCTTGTTCTCGAGCACCCAGTCCCGCGCAAAACGCCCCGACTGGATGTCCTTGAGGACGCGCCGCATCTCCTCCTTGGTCTCCCGCGTGATGATGCGCGGTCCCGTCACGTACTCGCCATACTCGGCCGTGTTCGAGATCGAGTAGTTCATGTTGGCGATGCCGCCCTCATAGATGAGGTCGACGATCAGCTTCACCTCGTGGAGGCACTCGAAATAGGCCATCTCCGGCGCATATCCCGCCTCGACCAGCGTCTCGAACCCGGCGCGGATCAGTTCGACCAGGCCGCCGCACAGCACGACCTGCTCGCCGAACAGGTCCGTCTCGCATTCCTCGCGGAACGTCGTCTCGATGATACCCGACCGGCCACCACCAATGGCGCTGGCATAGGACAGGCCGATCTCCGAAGCGTTGCCGCTGGCGTTCTGGTGGATCGCGATCAGGCAGGGAACGCCCCCACCCTTCTGGTACTCCGACCGAACCGTATGGCCCGGCCCCTTGGGCGCGACCATCAGGACATCAAGGTCCGGGCGCGCCTCGATCAGCTTGAAATGAACATTGAACCCGTGGGCGAACAGGAGCGCTGCTCCCTCCTTCATGTTCTTGTGAAGGCTGTCGCGATAGATATCGGCCTGCAGCTCGTCAGGCGTCACCATCATCATCACGTCGGCCCACCTGGCCGCGTCGGCAACATCCATCACCTTGAAGCCCTGCGCCTCTGCCTTCTTCGCCGAAGCACCCGGTCGCAACGCCGCAACAACGTCCTTGGCCCCGGAATCGCGCAGGTTCAGCGCATGCGCGTGCCCCTGGCTGCCAAAGCCGATGACGGCAACCTTCTTGCCCTTGATGAGACCGACATTGGCATCGCGGTCATAGTACACGCGCATGGAATTCCTCCGATTGATATGAAACGTCATGCAGGCCAGCCACGAAGGCCAGCCTCGAAACCTACATCGCCTCCGGTCCGCGGCTGATGGCAACCACGCCCGTGCGCGACACCTCGACAAGCCCGAGCGGCTTCATCAGGTCGATGAAGGCATCAAGCTTCTCTGCACTTCCCGTCACCTCGAACACGAAACTGGCATGCGTCGTGTCGATGACCCGCGCGCGGAAAGCATCCGACAGGCGCAGCGCCTCGACACGTTTCTCGCCCGTGCCCGCAACCTTGACAAGCGCCAGCTCACGCTCGATGCCCGGATGCTCCGCCGAGAGGTCAACGACCTTGTGCACGGGCACGAGACGCTCGAGCTGGTGACGGATCTGCTCCAGGACCGCCGGCGTGCCCGACGTCACAACCGTAATGCGCGACGTGCGGTCAAGGTGATCCACCTCGGCCACCGTCAGGCTTTCGATGTTGTAGCCGCGGCCCGAAAACAGGCCAACCACACGCGCCAGCACGCCGGCCTCGTTGTCAACAAGCACGCAAAACGTGGTGCGGATCTCGCGATCCTTCTGGTCGACAAGGAAATAGGCTGATTTCGGCTCGTCCTTCTTGGCAGTGCTCATGGCTCAGACCAGGACCTTTCCGGCTTCGCTGACAGTGGCCTCTTCCGCGGCGTCGTTCAGGATCATCTCGTTGTGCGCGGCACCAGACGGTATCATCGGATAGCAGTTCTCCATCTGGTCGACCACGCAGTCAAACAGCACCGGCCGGTTGGTGTTGATCATCTCCCGGATCCGGTCATCGAGCTCGTCGGGTTTCGTTGCCCTCAGGCCCACGACACCATAGGCCTCCGCCAGCTTGACGAAATCGGGCAGTGCCTCGGAGTACGAGTGCGAGTAACGCCCACCGTGCAGCAATTGCTGCCACTGGCGCACCATGCCCATGTACTTGTTGTTCAGGATGAAAACCTTGATCGGCAAGTCGAACTGCACGGCTGTCGACAACTCCTGCATCACCATCTGCACGCTGGCCTCGCCGGCAATGTCGATGACAAGCGCATCGCGGTGCGCGACCTGGATGCCAACGGCCGCAGGCAATCCGTAACCCATCGTGCCAAGCCCGCCCGAAGTCATCCACCGGTTCGGCTCATCGAACTTGTAGAATTGGGCCGCCCACATCTGGTGCTGACCCACCTCGGTCGAGATATAGGTCGTGCGCCCCTTCGTGAGCTCATAAAGCCGCTCGATCGCCTGCTGGGGCTTGATCACGTCTTTCGACGTCTTGTAGGCAAGGCACTTGCGCGCACGCCAGCCGTCGATCTGCAGCTTCCAGGCGCCAACGCTCGCGCCATCGACACGCAACTGCCGCGCACGCCACAGGCGGATCATGTCGTCAAGGACATGCGCCACGTCACCCACGATGCCAACATCCGCACGCACGGTCTTGTTGATCGACGACGGGTCGATGTCGATATGGATCTTCTTTGAATGGGGCGAGAACGCATCCAGCCGCCCGGTCACCCGGTCGTCGAACCGCGCGCCGATTGCGATCATGAGGTCGCAGTCATGCATCGCAAGATTGGCCTCGTAGGTTCCGTGCATGCCCAACATGCCAAGCCATTGCGGATCATTGGCCGGATAGGCACCAAGGCCCATGAGCGTCGACGTGATAGGAAACCCGGTCATGCGCACGAATTCGCGCAGAAGATGGGACGCAAGCTTGCCTGAATTGATCACGCCGCCGCCCGTGTAGAAGACAGGCTTCTTCGCCGCCGCAATCATCTCGAGTGCCTGCTCGATCTTCCTGAGGTCGCCCTTGACGCGCGGTTGATAGGTACGATGGCGGATGTTCGACGGACCGACATAGGGTGCCCGGCGGAACTGCACGTCCTTCGGAATGTCGATGAGGACGGGCCCGGGCCGCCCGGATGTTGCGATGTAGAAGGCCTCATGCAGGATCCGGGGCAGGTCTTTCACGTCCCGCACGAGCACGTTGTGCTTGGTGCAGGGCCGCGTGATGCCGACCGTGTCGGCCTCCTGGAATGCATCCGTGCCGATCAGGTGGGTCGGCACCTGGCCCGTGATGCAGACAAGCGGGATCGAGTCCATCAGCGCGTCGGTCAGGCCGGTGACGACATTTGTGGCGCCTGGACCCGATGTGACCAGGATGACGCCTGGCTTGCCGGTCGAGCGCGCATAGCCCTCGGCCGCATGCGCCGCACCCTGTTCATGCCGCACGAGGACGTGCTCGATGGCATCGTCCTGGAACAGCGCGTCATAGATCGGCAGGACCGCTCCGCCCGGGTACCCGAAGATATGGCGGACGCCGTGGTCCTTGAGCGCGCGCACCACGATTTCGGCACCGGTCGGATCCTGGGTCTGTATGGGTGTTCCACTCATCGTTCTGGCTCTCGAGCAAAAGAAAAGGCCCCGTCGGGGCCTTGCATACGCCGCTGGTTCCTAAGGACCCCTGATCAGGTCCAGGACTCAGCGGCTCCTCCAAGTACAAGCACAAAATTCCGCATAAGGCGACTTTCTCGCAATAATATTACCAAATTCCTACTCTTTTCGCTGCATCGCGTCAAGAGGCCATTCTTAACACGCATGGTTGATCCGGTCCGTCACGCACGCAAATAAAGCATCAGGGCTGCCACCCTCGACGACCACCCAATCCTGCATCTGGTTGCGAAACCACGTCATCTGCCGCTTTGCATATTGCCGGGTCTCGGTGACAGCACGCTCGAAGGCCACGTCGAGGGCCATCTCGCCACGAAGATGTGCGAGCAATTGGGGAACCCCCAACGCGCGCGCCGCCGGAAGCGCATCGTCGATCACACCCAGGGCCCGGACTTCCTCCAGTGCACCTTCGGTCATCATCCGTTCGAACCGCCGGGCGATCTGCATCTTCAGCCAGTCGCGGTTGGGTTTCAGCACGAACCGCGCCTGCATTCCCGACAGAATCGGGGTTCCTTTCAGTTTCTGCCACTCGTCGAGCGACTGCCCCGTCGCCTCGATGACCTCCCATGCCCTGACAAGGCGCTGGCTGTCTCCAACCTCAAGCCGCCGCCCCATCACGGGGTCGCGCGCTGACAGCAGGGCATGGAACCGCTCGTTTCCAAGCTCTGCAAGCTTGAGCCGCGCCTCCGCACGGATCGTCGGATGGATCTCGGGAATGGGCGAAAGCCCGTTGAGCAGCGCCGCAAAATAGAGCCCCGTTCCCCCGACGATCACCGGCACTTGCCCCCGCGCGCGGATGGCCGGAAGCGCCTCGCCAACCGCCTGTGCCCATCGGCCCACGGAAAAGGGTTCCTGGACACTGGCAATGCCGTAGAGGGCATGCGGCACGCGGGCCTCGTCCGCAGGCGAGGGCCGCGCGGAAATCACGCGCAACTCGCGATAGACCTGCATCGCATCGGCGTTGACGATCACCCCGTCAAGCCGCGCGGCCAGCTCCAGAGCCAGCGCCGACTTGCCGCTCGCGGTGGGCCCTGCAATAAGGACGGCCTCCGGCCTGTTCAAAGCAATCTCCATCCGAAACGTTCAGTCATGACCCACATGTTGGTACTAACCGCGGCGACGGGCAAACTCGACGACGCCAGTGTCGCGGCCGTGACCGCGCAGACCGGAAATCCGCCCCATTGGCTGTCGCCCGGTACCGCCTGCGAGTTTCGTGTGGACAGCCCGGACATCGTACATGAAACCCGCGCGAGGCTCGGCACCGCATCTGTCGACGCCAACGTGGTGGCAATCGAAGCCCGGCGCAAGAGACTGCTGGTCGCCGACATGGACTCAACCATCATCAACTGCGAGTGCATCGACGAAATCGCAGGCTTCGCAGGCATCAAGCCGCAGATCGCGGCGATCACCGAACGCGCCATGCGTGGCGAGATCGAATTCGAAGGCGCCCTGAGGGCACGCGTGGGCCTGCTCAAGGGCCAGCCCGAAACCATCCTCGCCGAGGTGATGGAAAAAAGCATCCGCCTGAACGAGGGCGCCCGCAACCTCGTGCAGACCATGGCAGGGGCAGGCGCCGTGACGGCCCTGGTCTCGGGCGGCTTCACCTGGTTCACCACGCGCGTGGCACGCCTTGCAGGTTTCGCACATGACCGCGCCAACATCCTCGAAGTGGAAGCAGGGCGCCTCACCGGCACCGTGCGCGAGCCCATTCTCGGCCGCGAAGCCAAGCGCCAGTCCCTCCTCGAACTTGCAGCCGCCAACGCCATCCCCCTCGAGGAAACCATGGCCATCGGCGACGGCGCAAACGACCTCGACATGATCCGCGCTTCGGGTCTTGGCATCGCCTACAGGGCAAAGCCCGTGGTGGCCGAGGCTGCCCATGCACGCCTCGACCATTCCGACCTCTCGGCAGCCCTCTACCTCCAGGGCTATCGGGAGACGGAAATCGTACGCGTCTGAACAGCTGGATAACGGTTCCATGCGCGCTGCAGGTTTCGATTTCGGCACATCCAACTCGGCCATTGGCATCATGCAGGGCGATAAAGCCACGCTCGCGCCGCTCGAGCACGGCGCCACGATGGTGCCGACAGCCGTGTTCTTCGACTTCGCAGATCATGACAGGCCCAGCTACGGGCGCGCCGCCGTGGACGCTTACGTGAATGGCAATGATGGGCGCCTCCTGCGAAGCCTCAAGACAATCCTCTCATCAAGCCTCATCACCGAACGCACGGCGCTCTCGAAGCGCCACATCCAGCTGACCGATGTCATTGCGATGTTCACCCGCCACCTGAAGCTGAAGGCAGAGGAGGCCGCCGGAGCCCCCATCGACGCTGTCGTTCATGGTCGCCCGGTCCGCTTCGTGGAGGGCGATGACGCAGCCGACCGGAACGCGGAAGATACGCTGCGCGGGCTCGCCAGCCAGGCTGGCTATGCCGAGATTTCCTTCGTCTATGAACCCGTTGCCGCCGCAGCCCAATACGAACAGACCGCGACCCGCGAGGAACTGGTCCTTGTTGCCGACATCGGCGGCGGCACCTCGGACTTTTCCATCATCCGCGTGGGCCCGGACAGGCGCGCGCGCGACAACAGGAAGGACGACATCCTCGCCAACACCGGCGTGCGCGTCGGCGGCACGGACCTCGATCGCCATCTGAGCATGCAAGCCGTGATGCCACTGCTGGGGCTTGGCTCCGAACTTGTCACGAAACACTTGCCTGTCCCGCGATCAACCTATGCGGAACTGGCTTTCTGGCCGACGATCAACTTCTGCTACACGCCCAAAAGCCTGCGGGAAGCTGAAGAAGTACATCGACAGGCCCGCGAACCGGACAAGACGAAACGACTCGTGACCGTCCTGAAGAAGCAGCTCGGCCACCGCATGGCCTTCGCGGTCGAGAGCGGCAAGATCGCTCTGTCCGGGGCGGCAGGCGCCACCATCCCGCTGCACTTCATCGAGAAGGAACTCGAAGCCAGGGCCACACGCCAGGATTTCGACGAGACGATCAGCCAGGAAATCATGCGCCTGCGCCTGTCAGTCTGGAATTGCGTCGCGCTGGCCGGTGTGGACACCGCCGACATCAACACTGTGTTCATGACAGGCGGCTCGAGCAGGGTACCT
This sequence comes from Micropepsaceae bacterium, assembly GCA_044351125.1. Taxonomy (GTDB): domain Bacteria; phylum Pseudomonadota; class Alphaproteobacteria; order Micropepsales; family Micropepsaceae; genus SZUA-430. The sequence continues at coordinate 899 of JBILGJ010000030.1, read as the reverse complement.
GCAATCGAAAACCTCATGCGCGAGGAATTCCCCGACGCAGACATCAGGCGCAGCGACGATTTCCTTTCCGTCGCCGTCGGCCTCACGCTTCAAGCCCAGTCACGCTACGGCTGATCCGCCGAGCACGAGGCAGCAGTAACCGCATCAAGCTGTTCGCATCGCAGAAACACGCGACTTCCCCGACATGTAAAAGATATTTGACAGACCGCCCAGCCCACCCTATATGTAAAACATCTTTTACAGACTGGCAGGGAGCCCTGAAGATGGCAAACGCTGAACGATATGCTTGGTTTTCGCTGGTCGCCTGGATCGGCATCATGCTGTTCCTGCTGATGCGCTTCACCACCGGCGTGGAGATACTGGGAAACTCACTCGGTTTCGAAATTGTCGAACAGTCTGCCGCCCGCCTGCTGGGCATCTACATCAGCATCACCATTGCTGCGATCATCGCTGAAAGCGTCATTGCCGGTGCAACAGCAGCCTACGCCGCGGCCAAAGGCGTGGAGAGTGACGAGCGGGATGCCATGATCGCGCAACGCGCAAGCCTGGCGTCCTACTGGTTTGTTGCCATTGCACTCAACGTGATCGTGTTCCACGTCCTGGCATCCGCCACCTACGGATCTCCACTGATGGCCGGATTGAACCTTGCCAGCACGACCGGCATCGCCTTTGCCATCCTGTTCGTCCTCGTGGGCGCAGAAATCGTGAACCGCGCGGCCCTCATCTGGAACTACCGTCGTTCATGACACCCAGGAAGGGAAAGGTCAGCAACAGGATCAGGGAATTGCGGACTGAGCGGAGCTGGAGCCAGGGAGAACTGGCCGAGCGCGTCGGCGCCACTCGCCAGACCATCAACGCGATCGAGCAGGAAAAATACGCGCCAACTCTCGAACTCGCGT
>JBILGJ010000247.1:0-4828 GCA_044351125.1 Micropepsaceae bacterium | reverse complement strand
TCAGCCGCAAAACGGTCGAGACTAACCATCGAGGAGGGGCTTTGCAGTCATGGGGTTCCTTGACCCGGAACGGTTGGTGCTTATTGTGCGCAATCACATCTGAACCAGGCACCATCGTCAATGACAACAGCCGTCACCAGCGCCTCGCCCCGCCAGACATCGCCTGCCCCGCAATCCACCACCCAGCGCTGGACTTTCGAAGCCGCACGCGCGCTCTTCGACATGCCTTTCAGCGATCTCATCTTTCAGGCACAGACCGCTCACCGCCAGCACTTCGACCCGAATGAAGTGCAGATGTCGACGCTGCTGTCCATCAAGACAGGCGGCTGCGCCGAGAATTGCGGCTATTGCAGCCAGTCATCTCACTTCGAGACCGGCCTGAAGGCGTCCAAGCTCATGGCGCTTGAAGAGGTCAAGACCGCCGCGGCACGCGCGAAGGCCGGCGGTGCAACGCGCTTCTGCATGGGTGCAGCCTGGCGCGAACCCAAGGACCGCGACATCGACACGATCTGCGAGATGGTCCACGAGGTAAAGGCCCTGGGCATGGAAACATGCATGACCCTGGGCATGCTGACCAAGCCGCAGGCCGAACGCCTGGCTGGCGCAGGTCTCGACTACTACAACCACAACATCGACACCGGGCCGGAATACTACGAAAAGGTCGTGACAACACGTACGCTGACAGACCGGCTGGATACGCTTCAGCACGTCCGGGATGCAGGCATGAATGTGTGCTGCGGCGGCATCATTGGCATGGGCGAGGCCCGCGATGACCGCATCGGCATGCTGCTCCTGCTGGCCAACATGGAAACGCCGCCAGAGTCGGTCCCAATCAACGCACTGGTGCCGATCCGCGGGACGCCGCTGGGCAATTCGCATGCCGTTCAAGGAATCGAGTTTGTGCGCACCATCGCTGCCGCACGCATCATGATGCCCTCCTCGATGGTCCGCCTCTCAGCCGGCCGCGAGACGATGAGCGAGGAACTCCAGTCGCTCTGCTTCCTTGCAGGCGCAAATTCGATCTTCATCGGCGACAGGTTGTTGACGACGGCAAACCCCGCCAAGGAGCGCGATGACCGCTTGTGGGCGAAGCTTGGCATCCGCGCGATGCCGGCGTGACCACGCCTGACTGGCTGACCCGGGGCTGGCAGCATATCTGGCTGCCCTATGCCCAGATGAAGACCGCGCCCCTGCCCCTTCCGGTGGTCGGCGCGGAGGGAAGCCGGCTTCACCTCGCCGATGGGCGCCAACTCGTAGATGGCGTGGCATCCTGGTGGACAGTGGCCCACGGCTACAACCATCCGCACATGCGCGAGGTGATCGGCACACAGCTGATGCGCCTGCCCCACGTGATGCTGGGTGGCCTTGCACACGAGCAGGCCTACACGCTTGCCGCGCGGCTCTCCCGCATCCTCCCCGCGGGCCTTGAGCGCACGTTCTTCACCGACTCGGGCTCGGTCGCCGTCGAGGTTGCCCTGAAGATGGCGATCCAGTTCTGGGTAAACCAGGGCAACCGCGAGCGTCGCCGGATCGTGCACTTCCGCGGCAGCTATCACGGTGACACGTTCGCAACCATGGCGCTCTGCGACCCGGACGAGGGCATGCACGCCCTCTTCGGTGGCATGCTTGCAGAGAACCTGATGGCGGACTTGCCGACCACGCCCGACGTGGTCGAGCGGCTCGACGCGGTCCTGGCACGGCAGGACGTGGCAGCCGTGATCGTGGAACCGCTCGTCCAGGGGGCTGGCGGCATGCTGTTCCACGCACCCGGAACACTGAAAGCGATCGCCGACAGCGCACGCAGGCATGGCGTTCTGCTGATACTCGACGAGATCTTCACCGGCTTTGCCCGCACCGGCACGATGTTCGCGTGCCAGCAGGCCGCCATCGCCCCCGACATCATCTGCCTCGGCAAGGCCCTGACGGGCGGGGCCCTGCCGCTGGCGGCAACAGTGGCAACCCGCCAGGTCTTCGACGCCTTTCTCGATGACGACCCCTCGAAGGCGCTGATGCATGGGCCAACCTACATGGGCAACGCCCTCGCCTGTGCGGCCGCCAACGCCTCGCTCGACCTTTTCGAGCGCGAGCCACGCACATCCCAGGCCCTGTCAATCGGACAACATCTCGAACAGGCCCTCTCGGGCCTCAGGGGCACGCCCAACGTGGTCGATGTCCGGGTGAAGGGAGCGATCGGTGTGGTTCAGCTCGAGAGGCTCGACCGGATGGCCCTGCGCCATGAATTCCTGAAACGCGGCGTCTGGATCCGCCCCTTCGGCAACATCGTCTACACGACCCCGCCACTGACGATTGGGCGCGAGGACCTGACGATCCTCACGGACGCCATCATCGATGTCGTGGAGGCCTGCGCCCGCTAGACCGAGCGCTTGACCATCATCTGCTTGATTTCGCCGATCGCTTTCGCCGGGTTCAGGCCCTTCGGGCACACGGTCGCGCAGTTCATGATCGTGTGGCAGCGATAGAGACGGAACGGATCCTCGAGATTGTCGAGGCGCTCGCCAGTGGCTTCATCGCGCGAATCGGCAAGCCAGCGATAGGCCTGTAGCAGGATGGCAGGGCCAAGGTAACGCTCCTGGTTCCACCAGTAACTGGGGCACGAAGTCGAGCAGCACGCACACAGGATGCACTCGTAAAGGCCGTCCAGCTTCTGCCGGTCCTCGGGAGACTGCTTCCACTCCTTCTCGGGCGTCGGCGTGCTGGTGTGCAGCCAGGGCTCGATTGAGGCGTATTGCGCATAGAAATGCGACATGTCCGGCACGAGGTCCTTGATGACGTTCATGCTCGGCAGCGGATAGATCGCGATCGGTCCCTTCACGTCATCCATCGACTTGGTGCAGGCCAGTGTGTTCGAACCGTCGATGTTCATCGCGCAGCTCCCGCACACGCCCTCGCGGCAGGACCGGCGGAAGGTAAGCGTGGGATCGATCTCGCCCTTGATCTTCAGCAGCGCATCCAGAACCATCGGACCGCACGTGTCGAGGTCAACCTCGTAGCTGTCCAGGCGCGGGTTCTCGCCATCTTCCGGATCCCAGCGATACACCTTGAACGTCTTCACGCGTTTCGCACCGGCGGGTGCGGGCCAGGTCTTGCCGGAACGAACCTTGCTGTTCTGGGGAAGCGTGAATTTGGCCATGGTGAGGAACGGACCCGCTTTGTGACAGATGCATCAGTATGTAGTGTTTCGGTGTTCTGGCGTCCACGGGGTACACAAGTCCTGAATGACGCATTAGACTTTGTGCGAGTGATCGGGGATCGAGGGATCGTGGAAATGCGCTTGCGGGCCTGTGTGCTGCTCGTTCTGGCAGCTTTCGCTGCGGCATCTTGCGATTCTGGCGACAGCGCCAAGCCGGCGGCCGGTGGCGCCGCCAAGGCGCTCTCCGCTCCCGTTAAGGCTGGCAGCAAGGCCGAGCGCGACATTCCGCTAGGGCAACTGCCCCCCAATGTGGACCCGCTTCACTACCGGATTGATCTGACCATTAACCCGGACCAGCGTCGCTACGAGGGTGTTGTCGAGATCGAGATCGAGCTCAAGGCGCCCCGCCGGGAAATTTACCTCCATGGCAGGGACCTGAGCGTGGGGCGGGTTACGGCGCGCGCCCCCGGCAGACCGGACGTTGCGGGCACCTACACCGAAGTCGACCCCAGCGGCGTGGCCCTGGTCGCCTTCGACCAGCAGCTGCCTGCTGGCAGGTTCAAGGTAACGCTGCCCTTCACGGCCGCCTTTGAGACCCAGCCCGATTCACTCACCTCGATGAGCGAGAGCGGCATCCGCTATGTCTGGACGCAGTTCCAGGAAATCTCGGCACGCCGCGCGTTTCCCGGCTTCGACGAACCGCGCTTCAAGACACCCTTCGACATATCGATCACCCACATAGCCCGCCACCAGGCCATCTCCAACACCCTGCCCGTATCGCAGGAACCGGTGGCGGAGGGCGTCACGCGCACGACCTTTGCCACCACGGCGCCCCTGCCAACCTATCTCGTTGCAATCGCGGTCGGCCCATACGAGGTCGCCTCGGGACCGCCGGTACCGCCCTCGAAGATCCGTCCGCAACCCCTGCCCGTGCGAGCCGTGTCAGTGATGGGCAAGATCGCCACGGCGCAATTCGCGTTAAAGGAAACACCGCGCCTGGTCAGTGGCCTCGAGGACTACTTCGCAGCCCCCTTCCCCTACCCGAAGCTTGACCTGATCGCGCCGCCGAACTTCCTGGCCGGCGGCATGGAGAACGCCGGCGCCATCACCTACACCGAGCGCGGCCTCCTGCTCGGCGACCGGCCCTCGATCGCGCAGCGCCGATACTTCAAGCTGCTCCATGCCCACGAAGTGGCGCATCAGTGGTTTGGCGATCTCGTCACGCCGCGCTGGTGGAACGACATTTGGCTCAACGAGGCCTTTGCCTCGTGGCTTGGCAACCGGATTTCTTCAGACCTCTGGTCCGAGGACGAGATCGGCCGGGAGACGGTGCGCGAAGCACTCGATGTCATGGACCTCGACGCCCTCTCGAGTGCGCGCGCAATCCGCCAGCCCATCGTCACGAACGACGACATCTTCAATGCGTTCGACGGCCTGACCTACGACAAGGGCGCAGCCGTCCTGCAGATGTTCGAGCAGTACCTCGGCCCCGAGACCTTCCGCGAAGGCGTGCGCCTGCACATGCGCCGCTTTGCCCACGGCACCGCCGACACCGATGATTTCCTGGCCTCTCTCGCCGCCGCATCGCGCAAGCCCGACATTGTCCGCGCGATGGAGACATTCCTCAACCAACCAGGCCTGCCGCTGGTGACGGTGGAGACAACCTGCACCGGCAAG
>JBILGJ010000246.1:0-4842 GCA_044351125.1 Micropepsaceae bacterium | reverse complement strand
CGAGGGTCTCAAGCCGGCCGAAGGCAAGCCCGTTCTGCTGGGAATCACCAAGGCCTCGTTGCAGACCCGCTCGTTCATTTCGGCCGCGTCGTTCCAGGAAACGACCCGCGTCCTGACCGAAGCTGCCGTTTGCGGCAAGATCGACACCCTCGACGGCCTCAAGGAGAACGTCATCGTCGGTCGACTGATTCCCGCCGGCACGGGTGGCATGATGACGCGCCTTAAGCATGTCGCGGCGGAGCGGGACAAGGCAATCCTCGCAGCCCGGCAGGCGCCAACCCCGGCTTTGCCCCCCGCAGAGCCGCCGGCAGCCCCGGCAGTGGAGTAAAAGAGAAACAAAAAGCCGGGTTCCAGACCCGGCTTTTTCATTTGTTGCGCCTGCGTCATCGGCGCACGGAACCCGTCAAAAGCAGGTAAATGGGAGTTGACGAAATATCATTGCGCGCGTACAAGGCGCCCCTCATTCGACGGCTGGCTGTAGGGTTTCGTCCCTAAACGCTCCGCGCAAGTCCTATGAGTCAGGTTTGAAAGCACGAACGCCCGGGCCACCGGACGCTCCTCTGCAAATTGGACCAAGCGCCACGGGGTGATGGGCACGGCCCCCCGCGAGCGCTTTGAGTTGTTGTTGTTTGTCGTGCGCGAAGACCAGATGAAGCGAAACGCCAGAGCATGCCGACGATCAACCAGCTGATCCGCAAACCGCGGCACCCCAAGGTCCGCCGCACCAAGGCGCCCGCGCTGCAGTCCTCGCCACAGAAGCGTGGCGTCTGCACCCGCGTCTACACGACCACGCCGAAGAAGCCGAACTCGGCGCTTCGCAAGGTTGCGCGCGTCCGTCTGACGAATGCGCAGGAAGTGATCAGCTACATCCCTGGTGAAGGCCATAACCTGCAGGAGCACTCGGTGGTGCTGATCCGCGGCGGTCGCGTGAAGGACCTTCCCGGCGTCCGCTACCACATCCTCCGCGGCGTGCTCGACACGCAGGGCGTGAAGGATCGCAAGCAGGCCCGCTCACTCTATGGCGCTAAGCGTCCGAAGTAAGGAACAGATCCGATGTCACGTCGTCGTCGTCCACAAAAGCGCGAAATCATCCCTGACGCCAAGTATGGCGATCTCATCATTGCCAAGTTCATGAACTGCCTCATGTATGACGGCAAGAAGTCGGCAGCCGAACACATCGTCTACGGCGCACTTCAGACCATCGAGCAGCGCACGAAATCGGATCCGCTCAAGCTGTTCCACGCCGCGCTCGAGAACGTCGCGCCGGCCATTGAGGTTCGTTCACGCCGCGTCGGCGGCGCAACATACCAGGTTCCGGTCGAGGTTCGTACCGACCGTCGCCAGGCCTTGGCGATCCGCTGGATCATCAACGCCTCGCGCGCCCGCAACGAGCAGACCATGCAGCAGCGCCTCTCCGGCGAACTTCTCGACGCAGCCAACAATCGTGGCACGGCCGTCAAGAAGCGCGAGGACACCCACAAGATGGCAGAGGCCAACCGGGCCTTCTCGCATTATCGCTGGTAACGCCACCGAGTTATTGGACAAAAGACCATGCCCAGAAACACCCCGCTCGATAAGTACCGCAACATCGGCATCTGCGCGCACATTGATGCCGGCAAGACGACGACGACCGAGCGCATCCTGTATTACACGGGCAAAAGCCACAAGATTGGCGAAGTGCACGATGGCGCCGCCACCATGGACTTCATGGAGCAGGAGCAGGAGCGGGGCATCACGATTACGTCTGCCGCGACCACCGCGTTCTGGAATGATCACCGCGTAAACATCATCGACACGCCGGGCCACGTGGATTTCACGATCGAGGTTGAACGCTCCATGCGCGTTCTCGACGGCGCGGTTGCCGTGTTCGACTCGGTGGCCGGCGTTGAGCCCCAGTCCGAGACCGTCTGGCGCCAAGCCGACAAGTATCATGTTCCGCGCATTTGCTTCGTCAACAAGATGGACCGCACGGGCGCGGACTTCTATCGTTGCGTGCAGATGATGATCGACCGTCTGGGTACCAAGCCCTGCGTCACGCAGCTCCCTTACGGCGCCGAGGCGGACCACAAGGGCATCATCGACCTCATCGGCATGCGCGCGATCGTCTGGAAGGATGAGAGCCTGGGTGCGAAGTACGAAGTCCAGGAAATCCCGGCCGATTACAAGGCGAAGGCCGAAGAATGGCGCGCCAAGATGGTCGAGCTGGCCGTCGAGATGGACGACGCCGCAATGGAAGCCTACCTCGAGGGCAAGGAACCGGACGCGGACACGCTCAAGAAGCTCATTCGCGCTGGCACGATCAACTTCAAGTTCGTGCCCGTGACCTGCGGCGCCGCTTTCAAGAACAAGGGCGTGCAGACCCTGCTCGACGCCGTCGTCGACTTCCTCCCGTCGCCACTCGACATTCCGGCCGTCAAGGGCATCAAGCCGGGCAAGGAAGAGACCGAGGTCGAGCGCAAGGCCGACGACAACGCGCCGCTCTCGATGCTGGCGTTCAAGATCATGGATGACCCGTTCGTCGGTTCCATCACGTTCTGCCGGATCTATTCGGGCAAGCTCGAAAGCGGCTCGACGCTGATGAACTCGACGCGCGACCGCAAGGAGCGCGTGGGCCGCATGCTTCTGATGCATGCCAATTCGCGCGAAGACATCAAGGAAGCGCTCGCTGGTGACATCGTTGCCCTCGCCGCGCTGAAGGAAACGCGCACGGGCGATACGCTCTGCGACCCGAACCACCCTGTGATCCTCGAGAGGATGGAGTTCCCGGAGCCCGTGATCTCGGTCGCCATCGAGCCGAAGACCAAGGGCGATCAGGAAAAGATGGGCGTGGCACTCGCCCGCCTGGCTCAGGAAGACCCGTCGTTCCGCGTGTCGGTCGATGAGGAATCCGGCCAGACCATCCTCAAGGGCATGGGCGAACTGCACCTCGACATCAAGGTCGACATTCTTCGTCGCACCTACAAGGTTGAAGCCAATATCGGCGCCCCGCAGGTGGCCTATCGCGAGACGCTGACGAAGTCAGTGGAAATCGACTACACGCACAAGAAGCAGACGGGCGGCTCCGGCCAGTTCGCGCGCGTCAAGATCGTGTTCGAGCCGCTCGCAGCCGGAGAGGGTTTCATCTTCGAGAACGACATCGTTGGTGGTTCGGTTCCCAAGGAATACGTGCCCGGCGTCGAAAAGGGTCTGAATGCGTCACGCGAAAACGGCGTGCTCGCAGGCTTCCCGCTGATTGACTTCAAGGCCACCCTGATTGACGGCGCCTACCACGAAGTCGACTCGAACGTGCTTACGTTCGAAATTGCTTCGCGCGCGGCCTTCCGTGAACTGAAGGAACGCAAGGCCGTCAAGCTGCTCGAGCCCATGATGAAGGTCGAAGTTGTGACGCCTGAAGACTTCATGGGCGGCGTTATTGGCGATCTGAACTCGCGGCGCGGCCAGGTGCAGGGCACCGACCAGCGCGGCAACGCGCAGGTCATCACCGCCATGGTCCCGCTCGCGAACATGTTTGGCTATGTGAACACACTGCGCTCGATGAGCCAGGGTCGCGCCAGCTACTCGATGCAGTTTGACCACTACGAAGACGTACCTCGCGCGATCGCCGACGAAGTGATCGCAAAGTTTGCCTGAACCGATTGAGACCGAACACGAACGAGCCTCTGGAGAGACAATACAATGGGTAAAGCAAAGTTTGAGCGGAACAAGCCGCACTGCAACATTGGCACGATTGGGCACGTTGACCACGGGAAGACGTCGCTGACGGCAGCGATTACGAAGGTTCTGGCGAAGGCTGGCGGCGCGAAGTTCACGGCGTATGACCAGATCGACAAGGCACCTGAAGAGAAGGCACGCGGCATCACGATCTCGACGGCACACGTTGAGTACGAGACGGCGAACCGTCACTATGCGCACGTGGACTGCCCTGGCCACGCGGACTACGTGAAGAACATGATCACGGGCGCGGCGCAGATGGACGGCGCGATTCTTGTTGTTTCGGCCGCTGACGGCCCGATGCCGCAGACGCGCGAGCACATCCTGCTTGCCCGTCAGGTTGGCGTTCCGGCGCTGGTGGTGTTCATGAACAAGGTGGACATGGTCGACGATCCGGAACTCCTGGAACTCGTCGAGATGGAAGTTCGCGAGCTCCTGTCGAAGTACGACTTCCCGGGCGACACGATCCCGATCATCAGGGGTTCGGCTCTCTGCGCGCTGGAAGACAAGGACCCGAAGCTGGGTGAAGAAGCGATCCTTGCGCTGATGAAGGCGGTGGACGAATCGATCCCGCAGCCGGATCGTCCGAAGGACCAGCCGTTCCTGATGCCGGTGGAAGACGTGTTCTCGATCTCGGGTCGCGGTACCGTTGTGACGGGCCGTATTGAACGTGGCATCGTGAAGGTCGGCGAGGAAATCGAGATCATCGGCATCAAGCCGACGACGAAGACGATCGTGACGGGCGTTGAGATGTTCCGCAAGCTTCTGGACCAGGGCGAGGCTGGCGACAACGTGGGCTGCCTCCTGCGCGGCATTGAGCGCGAGGGCATCGAGCGTGGCCAGGTTCTTGCGAAGCCGGGTTCGGTTACGCCGCACACGAACTTCAAGGCCGAGGCCTACATCCTGACGAAGGAAGAGGGTGGTCGCCACACGCCGTTCTTCACGAACTATCGCCCGCAGTTCTATTTCCGGACGACGGACGTGACGGGTGTTGTGACGCTGCCTGCGGGCACGGAAATGGTTATGCCTGGTGACAACGTAACGATGGACGTGGAGCTGATCGTTCCCATCGCGATGGAAGAGAAGCTTCGCTTCGCCATCCGCGAAGGCGGTCGCACCGTCGGTTCGGGC
>JBILGJ010000245.1:0-4846 GCA_044351125.1 Micropepsaceae bacterium | reverse complement strand
ACACGAACTGAAGGGCCGCGATGACTGGTCCGCGATGGAAGTCATCCGCGACGCAAACCTGCCGATGGCAGCCGAATGCGGCGGCGCTTGCGCCTGCGCGACATGCCATGTCTATGTCGCCGAGGCTTGGCAGGATCGCCTGCCTCAGGCCCAGCAGCAGGAAGTCGACATGCTCGACTTTGGCGTTGCCGTCCAGGACAGCTCCCGCCTCGCCTGCCAGATCCGGCTAACGGACGACCTCGACGGCCTCGAGCTCACGCTCGCCCCCGAAAGCCTCTAGCGAAATGCGGTGACAGAAAACTGTCACCGTAATTGGCTGTAATCAACCGCGCGCGGCCTGCCACACCTTCATCGGCGTCAGTGGCATGTCGAGGTGGGTAACGCCGCGTGACGCCAGTGCATTGACCACCGCGTTCACATAGGCCGGCATGGCGCCCACCGTGCCCGCCTCGCCACAGCCCTTCACGCCCATCGGATTGGTCGCGCAGGGGATCTCGTTTGCCTTGAAGCGGATCTTGGGCATGTTGTCGGCGCGCGGCATCCAGTAGTCCATGAACGAGCCCGTGATCAGCTGCCCCGTCTCGCTGTCATAGACCGCTTCCTCGCCGATCGCCTGTCCCAGCCCCTGCACGACGCCGCCATGCACCTGCCCCTCGACCAGAAGCGGATTGATCAGCGTCCCGAAGTCGTCGACCACGGTATAGCGCGTGATCTCCGTTACGCCGGTCTCCGGATCGATCTCCACCTCGCAGATATGGCACCCGTTGGGCCACGTATTGTTGGGGTTCTTGTACTCGCCATTCGCCGCCAAACCCTCGACACCAGCCTCGTTCGCCTGGGTCTTGGCGATGCGCGCCACCTCGAAAAGGTCGATCGACGCTGCCGCACTCTCGACGCGGAATTGTCCTCCGTCATAGGCAATACTGTCGGCAGTGACGCCAAGCGCGGTTGCCGCTATTGCCTTGCCACGCGCAATCACGTCCTTGATCGCCACAAGCGACGCACCGCCCGCCATCGTCAGCGAGCGCGAGCCACCCGTGCCGCCGCCACGCGCCAGCCTGTCGGAGTCGCCGAATGAGACCTTGACCCGGTTGATGTCGACGCCCAGTTGCGCTGCGACGACCTGTGCATAGGCTGTCTCGTGGCCCTGGCCGTTCGACTGCGTTCCGGCGATCACATGGACCTCGCCGTCCGCGCGCACCTCGACATGCGCCATCTCGTAGCCGCCGGCTGTTTTTTCGACATAATAGGCCATGCCGATCCCGGCCAGCCGCCCGCGTGACTGCGCGGCTGCCGCCCGGGCGGGAAACGAGGACCATTCGGCAATCGCCATCGCGTCGTCCATGTTGCGCGCGAAGTCGCCACTGTCCATCACGCCCTTGGCCGGGAACGTGTAGGGCATTTGCGAGGGCTTGATGAAGTTCCGCCGCCGGAGTTCCACAGGATCAACGCCCAGTTCCTTAGCCGCCTTGTCCATCAGGCGCTCGATCACATAGGCCGCCTCCGGGCGCCCGGCCCCGCGATAGGCATCGACCGGCACCGTGTTCGTGTAGACGCATTGCGTGCGTGTGTGGAAATGCGGGATCGCATAGACGCCGACCTGCATGCCGGGCGCGGCCACCGTGGGCACGAACGGCGCAAACAGCGAGAGGTGCCCACCCATCGCGGCAATCGTGTGCGTACGCACGGCAATGGCCTTCAGGTCCTTGTCGAACGCAAGGGCCGCCTCGGTCACATGGTCGCGACCCTGCGTGTCCGAGAGGAATGCCTCCGACCGCTCCGACGTCCACTTGACCGGACAGCCCAGCGCCTTCGCAGCAAACAGCACAAGCGGATACTCATGATAGATGAACGACTTCATGCCGAAGCCGCCGCCGACATCCCCTGTCACCACCCGCAGCCGGTCTGGCGGGACGTTCAGGATATGCTTGGCCATCGTGTCCCGCATGCCCTGCACACCCTGCGATCCGGTATGCAGCGTATAGCGCCCGGACGCGCTGTCATGCGCGCCGACGCAGGCCCGCGGCTCCATCGCGTTGACAACGACACGCTGGTTGACAAGACGGATCGACACCACGTGCGCCGCGCGCGCAAACGCAGCCTCCGTTGCCGCCGCATCGCCCAGTTCGTGGTCGAGCGCGACATTGTCCGGACATTCCGGATGCACGACGGGTCCGCCGATCGCGCTGGCGGTATCGACCGCCGCGGGCAGGTCCTCATAGTCGACGACGACCTGTTCAGCCGCATCGCGGGCCAGCGCCGCCGAATTGGCCACGACCATGGCCACCGGTTCGCCCAGATGGGTCACGCGGTCACGCGCCAGCGCATGTCGCTCCGGCACGAACATCGGCCGTCCGTCCCTGTTGGGCATCGTGGCGGTGCAGGGCAGGGGCTTCAGGCCCGCTGCCGCAATGTCCGCATGCGTATAGACAGCAACCACGCCCGGCATGGTCCGCGCCGCAGCCGTGTCGATGCCGATGATGCGCGCATGTGCATGCGGTGAGCGCACCAGTACCGCATGAAGCGTGCCGGGCAGGGTCAGGTCGTCAGCATAGGCACCCTTTCCCCGCACAAGGCGATCGTCCTCAAGGCGGCGGACAGATTGTCCCGCTCCGAATTTCATGCGCGTGTTTCCGTTCGATCGTGGGGTTGGGAGGCGTCAGTTGCGATAGGAAGTATCCTTGCGATCAAGCAGACGCAGCAGCCCCGGCCACGCAAGGCCACCGATGGGTCCGCCAAACCCGCCGCGTCCCTGGCCGGCCGTCTTTTCGGCAACGCCATCCATGGTCGGATTCAGCTTGGCCCCGCCGGCCAGCGCGCGCACCTGGATGGTGCAGGCGCGCTCCAGGTAATAGATCCGCAAGAACGCGTCGGCGCAGGTGTGCCCCACCGTCAGCGTGCCATGGTTGCGCAGGATCATGAGGTTCTTCGTCCCCATGTCGTGGATCAGGCGCGGCCGCTCGTCATGGTCCAGCGCAACACCCTCGTATTCATGATAGGCGATGTCCTCATGCACCAGCATCGCGTGCTGGCTGATGGGCAAAAGCCCGTGCGCCTGGCACGACACGGCAACACCGTCCGCCGTATGCAGGTGAATGACCGCATGCGCATCATCGCGCGCACCGTGGATCGCCGAGTGGATCGTGAACCCCGCCGGGTTCACCGGATAGGGACTGTCCATGACCTTGTTGCCGTCGGCATCGATCTTCACAAGGCTCGAGGCCGTGATCTCGTCGAACAGCATGCCATAGGGGTTTATCAGGAAGTGGTGCTCGGGTCCCGGCACCCGCACGGTGATGTGCGTGAAGATCATGTCGGCCCAGCCGTGATGGGCCACAAGCCGGTAGGTGGCTGCAAGGTCGGTACGCAATTGCCATTCCTCTTGCGAGACCTTGTCGCGGACAGACGGGATGGCGTGAAGGGGGACGGCAGACATCGCTCTACTCCTGTGGCTTTTGCCGAGAGTGCCCTCGGCCGCTCGTCAGTGTCAAATCACCCGGCGCTCAGCACCCGCCGGACCGCCTGCTTCCAGCCTTCGTAGCGCTGGTCGCGCTCGTCCTGGCTGATCGCAGGCTCGAAGCGCCGTTCGCAGCGCCACGCTGCCGCGACCGCGTCGAGCGAGCCATAGATCCCTGCACCCGTTCCGGCCAGATAGGCCGCGCCCAGCGCCGTCGTTTCGACGACCTGCGGCCGCTCGATGGGGCAGCCCGTGAGGTTGGCCAGCCACTGGCAGAACAGGTCGTTCACCACCATGCCGCCATCGACCCTGAGCGCCTCCGGCCGCCCGAGGCCGGCTGCGCCCATGTCGCTGGCCATGGCCTCAAGCAGGTCGCGCGTCTGGAAGCACACACTCTCGAGCCCCGCCCGCGCGATCTCGGCCTGCCCGCTGTCCCGTGTCATGCCAACGATGGCACCACGCGCCTGCGCATCCCAGTACGGGGCACCAAGCCCCACGAAGGCGGGCACAAGATAGACGCGCGACGCCGGGTTGGCGGCGAGCGCCAGCGCCGAAACGTCAGACGCCTTGGGGAACAGCTTCAACCCGTCGCGCAGCCACTGGATCGTCGCCCCCGCCATGAAGATCGAGCCTTCAAGCGCATAATGCGTGGCGCCCTGCGCCGAATAGGCAATCGTCGAGAGCAGCCGGTTCTGCGACGTCGCCATCCGGTGACCCGTGTTCACAAGCGCAAAGCAGCCCGTACCATAGGTCGACTTCATCAGTCCCTGGCGAAGGCAGGCCTGTCCGACAGTGGCCGCCTGCTGGTCGCCGGCGATCCCCGTGATGGGCAGCCGTGCCCCGAAAAGGCTTTCATCCGTGACCCCGTAATCCGCAACCGAGTCCCGGACCTCCGGCAGGACCGAGGCCGGCACGTTCAGGCCCGCAAGCAGTTCCGCGTCCCACCGGCGCGTGGCGATGTTGTAGAGCAGCGTGCGCGACGCATTGGTCGTGTCGGTCGCGTGCACCTTGCCGCCCGTCAGCCGCCAGACAAGCCAGCTGTCGATCGTGCCGAAGGCAAGCTCGCCGCCCTCGGCCCGCTTGCGCGCGCCCGGCACGTGGTCGAGGATCCAGGCGATCTTCGTTCCCGAAAAATAGGGATCGAGCAGCAACCCCGTGCGCGCTGCAAACAGGGGCTCGAGCCCCTCGTCCTTGAGCCGCGCACAAAGCCCGGCCGTGCGCCGGTCCTGCCAGACGATGGCATTGTGGATCGCCTTGCCGGTACGCCTGTCCCACACCACGGTCGTTTCGCGCTGGTTCGTGATTCCGATCGCGCCGATCGACGACAGCGTCCGGCCTTCGATCGCACCCTTGATGACATGCAGCGTCGCCTGCCAGATCTCCTCCGGG
>JBILGJ010000029.1:0-14937 GCA_044351125.1 Micropepsaceae bacterium | reverse complement strand
GCCAATCGACTCGACCATATGGACCTTCAGGCCAGGCCGGTCCGCGAGCATGATTGCGAGGACCATTCCGGGGAAGCCGGCCCCGCTCCCGAGGTCGACCAAGGTGCGGGCTTCGGGCGGGATGTGGGCGAGAAGCTGGGCCGAGTCCAGGATGTGCCGGCGCCACACCTGTGGCAAAGTTGACGCGGCTACCAAATTTAGTTGCTGGTTCCTTTCCCACAACAAATCCACATATGTGGATAAGCGACTCACAGTTTCACGTGCGACCCCCAGCTCCTGGGCGAAGTCAAGGGCAGTGTATTGGTCTGGAGGGGTCACGCCGGTGGCTCACGCGGATTGTCGGGCGCGGATCCTAACATTGAGCAGGACGGCCGTCACAGCCGCTGGTGTCATGCCCTCGATTCGGCTGGCCTGGCCGAGCGTGGCGGGTCGGACGCGCTCCAGCTTCTGCACCAGTTCCGCCGACAGGCCCGCGACCGACCGGTAGTCGAGGTCGGCGGGAAGGGCCAGCCCTTCGTCCTTGCGGAAGGCGGCGATGTCCGCCTCCTGGCGCTCGAGGTAGCCGGCATAGAGGGAATCAGCTGCGAGCTGCTCGAGGATTGCCGGTTTGATTTCGGCAAGCTCGGGCCAGATCCTCAGGACGGCGTCCTGACCAGCATGCGGATAGGATAGCAGTTCGAGGGCCGTCCGGCGGGCGCCGTCACGGTTCAGGCTGAGGCCGTGGCGCTCGGCGGCCGTCGGGGTGACGCTGCGCTCGGTGAGGCTTGCCCTCGCCTGCCCCAGCGCCTCGAGCTTGCTCTGGAATGCCCGCTGGCGGGTGGAACCGACGCAGCCGAGTTCAAGGCCAAGCGGCGTCAGGCGCTGGTCGGCATTGTCGGCCCTCAGGGTCAGCCGGTATTCGGCGCGGGATGTGAACATGCGATAGGGCTCGGTGACGCCGCGGGTCACGAGGTCGTCGATCATCACGCCGATATAGCTTGAGGCGCGGTCGAAGGTCCTGCCCGCCTGCCCGGCTGCCAGCAAGGCGGCGTTCAGACCCGCCACGATGCCCTGGGCTCCGGCCTCCTCGTAGCCTGTGGTGCCATTGATCTGACCTGCCAGGAACAGGCCCTGCTGGCAACGCAGCTCCAGCGTGGCCTTGAGTTCGCGGGGATCGACGTAATCGTACTCGATGGCGTAGCCAGGTCGGATCATCCGCACGTTTTCGAGCCCCGGGATCGTCTTCAGGAGTTCGGCCTGAACCTCCTCGGGCAGCGAGGTTGAGATGCCATTCGGATAGACGGTCGGGTCATCGAGGCCTTCGGGCTCGAGGAAGATCTGGTGATTGTCGCGCTCTGCGAAGCGAACGACCTTGTCCTCGATCGAGGGACAATAGCGCGGGCCCGTGCCTTCGATCTGGCCCGAATACATCGGCGCCCGGTGCAGGTTGGCGTTGATGATCGCGTGGGTGCGGGGCGTGGTCCTTGTGATGCCGCACTCGATCTGGGGCGTCGTGATCCTTTCGGTCAGGAAGGAAAACGGCACGGGCGGATCGTCGGCCGGCTGCATCTCGACGGCTGACCAATCTATCGTCGTGCCGTCGAGCCTGGGCGGGGTTCCCGTCTTCAGGCGGCCGAGGCGCAGGCCGAGCCGTTCCAGGGTCAGCGACAATCCGGTGGAGGGAGCCTCGCCTACCCGACCTGCCGGAATTTTACGCTCTCCGATGTGAATCAGGCCGCGCAGGAAAGTGCCCGTGGTCAGAACCACCGCGCGGCACGACAGAAGCCGGCCGTCTGCCAGCACGACCCCCGCGACCTTGCCATTGGCGAGCGCCACGTCCTCGGCAGAGGCCTCGACCAGGGTCAGGCCGGGACAGGACTTGAGTTCGGCCTGCATGTGCTGGCGGTAGAGCTTCCTGTCGGCTTGCGTCCTGGGTCCCCGCACGGCGGGGCCCTTGGAGCGGTTCAAAAGCCGGAACTGAATGCCGGCCTTGTCAGCCATGCGGCCCATCAGGCCGTCGAGGGCATCGATCTCGCGGACCAGGTGACCCTTGCCCAGGCCGCCAAAGGCCGGGTTGCAGGACATTTCGCCAAGGGTGTCGATGCGATGCGTGACGAGGGCCGTGCGGGCGCCCATGCGGGCGGCAGCGGCGGCGGCCTCGCTGCCGGCGTGGCCGCCGCCGATGACGATGACGTCGAAATCTTTATGTGTGGCGCTGTCGTTCATGGGCATGCGGATAGCTCATGGGTGGGGCCTGAGTCAAAACTCTGTGTGCGGATGATGGCGACGCGTTTCATGTGAGTCAGGATCATATTCCCGTGCCGGATGCGGCCTGATTGCTCCGTGTCACACGTGAATCCAAATTCCGTGTGCGGAACATCCGTGTCCGTTTCATGTGAGTCAGGCCAGCATAATTCCAGCATCTGGCGCGGGATGCGACCGTGTCACTTGCCGATGCAGAAGTCGCGGAAGATGACGTCGAGATAGTCTTCGACATCAATGCGGCCGGTGAGCCTGCCGAGCTCGCGTGCAGCCATCCTGAGATCCTCCGCCAGAATGTCGAGACCAGTGGCGGGTTTCGTGCGGTTATCCATGAAGCGGGACAGGTGCCGTGTCACCGCTTCAAGCGCATGTCGGTGACGCGCCCGGGTCAGCGGCATGGATTCGGATGTGCCGGCGCGCGCGACAACTTCGGCAGAGAGCCACGTGACCAGAGGCTCAAGGCCCTGACCCGTTGTTGCCGAGACAGGGAAAACGGGGACATCTGCGGATGCCAGCGGTGCAGCCCCTGCAGCCAGGAGATCGACCTTGTTGAGGATGAGCGCGTCACACACGGGAAACGACTGTGTTGCACGTGAATCCATACCGTCCCCGAGACATGTCTCAACTGCCAAACGAAGATCGGCCTCGGCTGCGCGGGCACGGGTGCGACGTATGCCCTCGGCTTCGATTTCATCGACGGTGTCCCTGAGGCCGGCTGTGTCGATCAAGGTTACTGCGTAGCCCGCCAGATCGAGATGGACCTCGACCGGATCGCGCGTGGTGCCTGGGATTGACGAGACGATTGCAACGTCGCGCCGTGCCATCGCATTCAGCAGCGAGGACTTGCCGACATTGGGCGCACCGAGGATGACGACGGTCAGGCCGTCGCGAATGATTTCGCCGCGCCGCCTGTCAGCAAGATGACGCCCGAGGTCCGCGTTGAGGGCTGCCACCTCGGCTGCCACGCCGTCGATCAGGCCACCAGGTATCTCGTCTTCGGGGAAATCGATGCAGGCTTCGAGATGGGCGCCGGCGCGTATCAACGCCTTGCGCCAGGCGTCAACGCGCAGACGCAGGCCACCCTGCATCTGCCTGAGCGCCAGCCGGCGCTGCTCGGCCGTCTCGGCAGCGATGAGGTCGGCGAGGCCCTCGGCCTCCGTCAGGTCGAGCTTGCCATTGTCGAAAGCGCGGCGGGTGAATTCGCCGGGCTCGGCGGGCCTGAGGGAGGTTTGCGAGGCGAGAGCCTCGGTCAACGCGTCGAGGACGGCTCGACTGCCATGGACGTGCAGCTCGACGGTGTCCTCCCCGGTGAAGCTTGCCGGTGCGGGGAACCAGAGCACGAGGGCGCGGTCGATCACGTCACCGGCCGGGTCCTTTAGTGTTCGCAGGGATGCCTGCCTGGGAGCCGGCACCGGCCGGCCCGTGAGCGCCTCGAGGGCCAAGCCTGCCTTCGGCCCGGTCACCCGGAAGACGCTTACGCCGGCCTTTCCACGGGCCGACGAGAGCGCGAAGATCGTGTCTGCTGCGGGCATCGCGTGCTGGTCCGCGTGCCGGCGGCGTTAACCCTTGGTCCTGGGCTTGGGAGCTTCGGGTTCCTTGTCACGGGTGGCCGAGGGGGCCCAGCTTGCCGACGCTGCCTTGGCAAAGGTCTGGAAGGCTTCCATGCCCTGTGCCGACCAAGGTGCCCAGGTCTTCAGGAGTTGCTGCGGGTCGGTCATCGAGAGGGCGTTCATTACCCGGCGCTGGATCTCGGCCATGACTTCGGCCTGGAGGGGTTCGACGTCGGGCAGCCCCATGAAGGCGCGGGCTTCGGCGGGTGTACAATCAACTTCAATTGTGATTTTCATCGGGCGTCCAATCGGCTTTCTGCTTTGGGCTGGCCTTCACTTCAAGGTGCCTTGCATGCATGCAGCGCACCATAGCGCGAACGCTGGCAGGTTGCAGCACAGCTTTTGATCCTCCGTTTTCTTCCTCAGGGAGCTTTGCATTCACATGAACCTGCTCGCCCAGTCGACGAGCCCGTACCTGCTTCAGCACAAGGACAACCCGGTCCACTGGATGGCCTGGGGTCCCGCGGTGTTCCAGGAGGCCAAGAAGTCCGGCAAGCCCATCCTCGTCTCGGTCGGCTACACCGCCTGTCACTGGTGCCACGTCATGGCCAAGGACAGCTTCGAGGATGCCGAGACAGCGGGGATGATGAACGAGCTGTTCGTCAACGTGAAAGTCGACCGGGAAGAGCGTCCGGACGTCGACACCATGCTGCAAACATCCATCAACATGATGGGCGAACAGGGTGGCTGGCCACTGACGATCTTCCTGACGCCTGACGGCGAGCCCTATTGGGGCGGTACATATTTTCCGAGCCAGCCCATGTTCGGGAAGCCTGCCTTCAAGGATGTGCTGCGCGAGGTTGCAAGGCTCTACCGTGAAAACGGCGAACAGGTTGCCAAGAACACGCAGACGATCCGCGCCGGGCTTCAGCGCGCCTTCGAGACAAACAGGTCCGGCGTGCCGATGGATCCGACGACGCTTGAAATGGCGATGAAGCGCCTGTGCCAGCAGTTCGACGTGTTCCATGGCGGACTTCTGGGTTCACCGAAGTTCCCGAATGTGCCCGTGATCGAGCTGATGTGGCGCGCGTTCTCGAATACGGGCTTCAATCAGTTCCGCCAGGCCGTCGACATGACGCTGACGAATATCTGCCAGGGTGGAATCTATGACCACGTCGGCGGTGGCTTCACGCGCTATGCGGTCGACGAGAGCTGGATGGTGCCGCATTTCGAGAAGATGCTCTACGACAATGCGATGATGGTCGACATCCTCACGACCGTCTGGCTTTACAACAAGAACCCGATCTATCGCGCGCGCATCGAAGACACGGTCTTGTGGGCGTTGAAGGAAATGGTCCTCGACGGCGGTGCATTCGCTTCGTCGCTTGATGCGGACCTCGATGGCAAGGAGGGGGCTTTCTATACATGGACCGAGGCGGAAATCGATGCTGCCCTTGGAAAGGACGCTCAGCTCTTCAAGCAGGTCCACGACGTGCGTCCCGAGGGCAACTGGGAGGGACGCAACATCATCCATCGCCTGCGGGTGCCGCCGACGCTGCCTGCCATCCAGGAAGGCAAGCTCAATGCGCTGAGGGAGAAGCTTCTCAACACGCGCAACCAGCGCCCCAAGCCCGTCCGGGACGACAAGGTGCTCGCCGACTGGAATGGCCTCATGATCCACGCGGTCGCCAATGCGGCCGAGGCTCTGAACCGTGCCGACTGGCAGGCTGCGGCCGTGAAGGCCTTCTGGTTCGTTGCCAACACCATGTCTTCGGGCAATCGGCTGTGCCACAGCTGGCGGAACGGGCAGGCGGGCGCCATCGGCATGGCGGACGACTATGCATCCATGTCGCGCGCAGCGCTCACGCTTTACGAGATGACCGGGTACCGCCCGTACCTGGAGAAGGCCATTGAGTGGGTTGATACGCTCGACAAGCACTTCTGGCGCAGCGACATTGGCGGCTACGCCCTGACCCCGGATGACGCGGATGCCAGCCTGGTGCGCGTGCGCACAGTGCTTGATGGCGCAACGCCGGCGGCAAATGGCACGATGGTCGAGGTGCATGCACGGCTGCTCGGCATCACCGGCAACCAGCATCACGCCGAACGCTACAGCGTGATCATCCAGTCCTTCGCCGACGATGCGCGCCGTCAGCCTGCCGCGGCTGCGACGTACCTCAACGGCTTCGACTTCCTGCTGCGCGCCTTCGAGATCGTCCTCATCGGCGACCGGAACTCACCGGTCACGGCGGCGTTCCGTGATGTGTTCCGGCGCGCGAACCTGATGAACAGGATCGTGCTGCATGTGGCGTCCGGGGACGAGCTGCCGGCCGGACACCCGGCTGCGGGAAAGGGCGCGGTGGATGGCAAGGTCACGGTTTATGTCTGCACAGGACAGACCTGCTCGCTGCCAGTCACCGATCCCATGCAGCTTGAGACCCAACTCAAGATGCGGGTCGTGCAAGGGCAGGCCCCTGCAGCGCCTGCAAGCTGAAACCTGGCAAGGGTTAGTGCCTTACTTAGCGCGTGACGGTTTCGAGGAGTTGACCGATGACGGCAGCCATCCGCATTTCGCAAACCGGGGGACCGGATGTCCTGAGGCTGGAGCAGGTTGAGCTTGCTCCGCCGAAGGCGGGCGAGATCCGCGTCCGGCACCGGGCGGTCGGCGTCAACTTCATCGACATCTACCACCGGACCGGGCTCTACAAGCTGCCCTTGCCAACGGGGCTCGGGCTTGAAGCCGCGGGTGAGGTGGAGGATGTGGGGCCGGATGTCAGCCGCTTCAAAAAGGGGGACAGGGTCGTCTATGCGAGCGGTCCCATCGGCGCCTATGCCGAAGCGTCCAACGTGCCGGCCGATCGGGCGGTGGGCATTCCTGACGGTGTCTCGTTCGACATCGCGGCTGCGATCCTGCTGAAGGGCCTCACGGCGCATTACCTGCTTCGGCGCACCTATCCGGTGAAGCCGGGTCAAACGATCCTGTTCCATGCCGCCGCCGGCGGCGTGGGTGTCATCGCCGTGCAGTGGGCCAAGCGTCTGGGTGCAACCGTCATCGGCACGGTCGGCACTGAGAGCAAGGTGGAAATCGCGAAGGCGCTTGGCTGCGACCATGTCATCGTACCAGGTCGCGAAAACATCGCGACGCGCGTGCGCGAGATCACGGGCGGGAAGGGCGTTCCTGTTGCCTATGACTCGATCGGGCGGGACACGTTCCTTGCAACGCTCGACAGCCTGGCGCCGCTCGGGATGTTCGTGAGCTTCGGGAATGCCAGCGGACCGGTGCCACCGTTTGATGGTGGGCTGCTCGCGCAAAAGGGGTCGCTGTTCTTCACGCGGCCCACGCTCATGCACTATGTAACGACGGCGGCCGAGCTCGATGCCGGGGCCGGAGAGCTCTTCGAGCTTGTCCGGCGTGGCGATATCCGGATTCAGGCGCCGCGCGCCTTCCCGCTCGCGCAGGCTGCCGAGGCGCATCGGGCGCTCGAGAGTCGGCAGACCACTGGGTCGCTGGTTCTGGTGCCTTAGGGTCCACGAGGGCGCCGTTGTGCGTTGTCGCAAACGGACGATGTACCCTCGCCCCCTCGCTTAACGTTTCGTTTACCCTTGCAACGAGGCGACAGGCCTGACCTTTGCGGTCAAGCCGGCGCGCGCAGGTAGATTGACCTCTTCGGCCGGTCGAATACCCGGCCAATCATCGGTACGAATGCGTCGAGAGGCATCGACTTGAAGGCGGGGTCAAACGAGTTCTGGTCGTAGAGATGACAGAACTGAGCCGTCGCCTCGAAATGCGGGTGGCCTCGGAACTGGTCGCGCATGTTCCTGTCCAGGCCGAGGAAGTGGAAGAAGTAGTAGCCCTGAAAGATCGCGTGTTTCTCGACGATCCAATGATTCTTCTCCGAGACGTAGGGTTTCACGATAGAGGCCGCGATGTCGGCGTGATTGGACGGACCAAGCGTGTCGCCAATGTCGTGCAACAGGGCACAAACGACGTACTCCTCGTCCTCGCCAGCGTGGAAGGCGCGGGTGGCTGTCTGAAGTGAATGCTCGAGGCGATCGACAGGGTAGCCGCCGCAGTCTCCCTTCAGGAGGTTCAGGTGCGCGACGATCCGGTTGGGCAGATCCTTCTGGAAGGGACGGGCGTGGCGCGAAATGGCTTCCCAGTCCTCGGCCGTACCCTCGAGCATTGACGTGTAGGTTGCCTGGTCCCTGGTGCCCTCGGTCATCGCGCTGTCCTTCTCTTCTGCCACAGGGGAGAGACTGACCGGTCTTTGGGGCAGGGTCAAATGCCGAGCGTTGACGCCGCCGCCAAACCCCTGAACACTGGCACCAAGGTATCAGACCGGGTGAGGAGCAGGCCATGGCCAGGAAACTTGAAGGCCGCGTTGCGCTGGTAACAGGCGGGGCGCGTGGTATCGGAGCGGCGTGTGCGAAGGCTCTTGCGGCCGAAGGCGCGGCCGTGCTGGTCACGGACATGCTTGATGACGAGGGGCAGGAGACGGCGGGCGCCATCGTGCAGTCCGGCGGGCAGGCCGGATACATTCGTCATGACGTCCGCGAAGAAGGGGCATGGCTTGCGGCCGTGGCGGAGGCCGAGAGGCGCTTAGGCGGGCTCGATATCCTTGTGAACAATGCGGGCATCTTCGCCATGAAGCCCATGGCGATGACGTCACTGGAGGAGTTCCGCAACATGCAGGCCGTCAATGTCGACGGCGTGTTCCTGGGCATCAAGTCGGCGCTGCCTGCGCTGTCCAAGCGAGCCGGGCAATGGGCTGGCGGCTGCTCGATCGTGAACATCTCTTCGGTTGCCGGCCTGACGGGGGCGGCCTTTGCCGTTCCCTACAATGCCTCCAAAGGTGCTGTGCGCCTCATGACAAAGGGTGCCGCCCTGGAATGTGCGCAGCTTGGGCTCAGGATCCGTGTGAACTCGGTCCACCCCGGCGTCATCGAGACCATGATGGGGCAGAAGGTGATGGATGACTTCGTTGCCACGGGTGCGGGAACTGCGAACGAGGTGCGCGCCAACGTGATTGCACTGCATCCGCTGGGGCGGATCGGCATGCCTTCGGACATCGCCAGTGCCGTCGTGTTCCTGGCCTGCGATGACTCGGCCTTCATGACCGGATCCGAGATCGTCGTCGACGGTGGTCTTACCGCACGGTGAGGTGGGGCAGGGTCTGATCAGGACCGTGACTGGAAGCCGGTACAACGCACGTATGAACGCTTCCACTGCGGGATCGTGATGCCACCCGGGCGGGGTTCGACGTGAATGGTTTCGGGCAAAGCCTTCCCATTCTCGAAGTCCTTGAGCCTTACAACGTATTTTCCGCCTTCGACATGTATGGATTCGATCAGCCAGTCAGCGATGGGATCCAGCGGGGTCTTCACAGGCTTTTTCGATGCAAGCTTGTCTGCGACGGCGAAGCTGTTCCAGCGGCTCAGGCGGAATTGAGACGGGCCGACCAGCGCGAAGAAGAGGTACTGTGTCTCCTGCACGGCGCAGCGGTCGCCCGACTTGGGGGCGATACGCTCGTCGATGAAGAAGGCCTCGTCACCTGGCAGGTCGGAGGCGAGGAATTTCATGACGTCCGCGTCGATGTCGATCGTGCTGCGGTCGGCCGGTTGCTCGCAGCGCTTGAACACCATGATGTCGACATCGCCGCCAACCGAGGCAGAGGAACGCACGCGTGACATGATGCGGTCGCTGTCGGGACGGAAGCGGAAGACGGTTTCGCCTGCCGTCAGACTGATGACACCATTTGCCTCGGTGGCGGAGGTGATCATGCCGCGCAAGGCTGTGTCGCTGTCATCACTGTAGAAGATGACGCCGCCGGTGCGCTGGAACTCGATTGCAAGGGTGCTGGTGCCCGGGGGCGGGGCGATGCGGGAACAGAGCTTGTCGGCGCTTACATCGGTGGGGATCCCGCTCCATACGCCTTCGAGCCAGGCCTGTCGCTCGGGTGCGAGCGTCGTGTTCTCGGCCCTGGCGGACTGAGCCGACCAAAAGCATGCGAGCAAAAGAAGCAACGCCGCGCGCATCGATGAACCCCTCCGTATCCTTTCGGTGCCCCGTCGGGCCGATGCGGCATGCTAGCCAATCGGCCCGTGCACGTCACGCCCTTGCGGCCCGGTCCGGGCAGGCCCCGGATGGGGGCCTGCCACAGGGGTCAGGTATTCATGGAGTCGAAGAAGTCTGAGTTCTGCTTGGTGTTTTTCAGCTTGTCGAGCAGGAACTCGATCGCGTCGGCAGCGCCCATCGGGTTGAGAATGCGGCGAAGGACGTACATCTTCTGCAACGTGTTCTTGTCGGTGAGGAGTTCTTCCTTGCGGGTTCCCGACTTCAGGATGTCGATTGCCGGGAACACGCGCTTGTCGGCGACCTTGCGGTCGAGAACGATTTCCGAGTTACCCGTACCCTTGAATTCCTCGAAGATGACTTCGTCCATGCGGCTGCCGGTGTCGATCAGCGACGTCGAGATGATGGTCAGCGAACCACCTTCCTCGATATTGCGGGCCGCGCCGAAGAAGCGCTTGGGACGCTGAAGCGCGTTCGCATCCACGCCGCCGGTGAGAACCTTGCCGGATGAGGGCACAACTGTGTTGTAGGCGCGGCCCAGTCGCGTGATGTTGTCCAGAAGGATGACGACATCCTTGCCGTGCTCGACCAGGCGCTTGGCCTTCTCGATGACCATTTCGGCCACCGCGACGTGACGGGAGGCTGGCTCGTCGAAGGTGGAGGAGATGACCTCGCCCTTCACCGTGCGTTGCATGTCGGTGACTTCTTCCGGGCGCTCGTCGATCAGGAGCACGATGAGGAAGCACTCAGGATGGTTGATTGCGATCGCCTTGGCGATGTTCTGCAACAGGATGGTCTTGCCGACGCGCGGCGGGGCCACGATGAGGCAGCGCTGGCCCTTGCCGATCGGTGCCACGATGTCGATGACGCGGCCTGAACGATCCTTCAGCGTCGGATCGATGATTTCCATGCGCAGGCGTTCGTCGGGGTAGAGCGGGGTCAGATTGTCGAAGTGGACCTTGTGCCTCTGCTTCTCGGGATCCTCGAAGTTGATCTTGTTGACCTTGAGTAGCGCGAAGTACCGCTCGCCGTCCTTGGGACTGCGGATCGGGCCTTCGACCGTGTCGCCGGTCCGAAGCGAAAAACGCCGGATCTGGGTCGGGCTGACGTAGATGTCGTCGGGGCCCGGCAGGTAGTTGGATTCAGGCGCCCGCAGGAAGCCGAAGCCGTCAGACAGGACCTCGACGACACCCGAACCGGTGATCTCGACTTCCTGCTCAGCCAGCTGCTTGAGGATGGCGAACATCATGTCCTGCTTGCGCATGGCGCTCGCATTCTCGATCTTCAGTTCTTCGGCAAGTTCGAGGAGAGCGGCCGGGGACCTGGACTTGAGGTCCTGGAGCTTCATCACGTCTTGAAGCGACATAGGTACTAAACTCTCTGGTCGGTGGAACGTCAGGCGGAGGGGTTCCGGATTTTGGGTCCCTGGGTTGAGCCAATCGCCAGCGCCGGGGTCCGGAAAGGAAGGGAGGTTATCTTCTCGTTCGGCGATCCTGGACATGATCCAAGTCGGTGTCTGCGCGCAAAGCCGAGGGCTTCGGGCTGACGTTCCGGACGATTTCTGAGAACGGAAGTACCATACCCCAGATACCACAGGGTTTGAAAGGGTGAATTTATCGATCTCGTTTCCAGGCTTAAAACACCCTGAATTGTGCCGAAAATCAGAAGGGTTTCACGACGACAAGGATGACAATCAGCATCATCAGCACTGCCGGCACCTCGTTGACGATCCTGTAAAAGCGCTGCGGGCGGGTGTTTGCCTTGCGCTCGAAGTCGCGCCGCCAGCGCGAGAACATCCCGTGCATGCCCGAGAGGGCGATTACCAGTGTCAGCTTGGCCAGGAACCAGCCCGAGGACCAGGCCTGCAGGGTCTCGACCAGGAGCAGGCCGAGGACCCAAACAACAATCATGGATGGGTTTATGATGATGCGCATCAGCTTGCGCTCCATCAGCACGAAGCGATCGTACTCGGGCGTGCCAGGCTGCGTTTCGCAGTGATAGACGAACAGGCGTGGCAGGTAGAGCATCCCGGCCATCCAGGCGATCACGGCAATGATGTGGAATGCCTTGAGCCACAGATACAGGGGCTGCAGAAACTCGGTCATGCAGCCTGGTCCTGCATTGCGCACTGGCTGCAGGTTCCAGGACACACGCGCTTGCCGGTTCCACTGGTGGTGCCTGTCCGGCCGAGATGTGTCTTCACCAGGGCAGCAAGACCCGAGATGAAAGCCGGATGTGTGCCCACTGCCGGCACCCTGGCATAGTGGGGGATGCCGCTTTCGTGCGCCTTCTCGGCATACTCGATGTCGAGTTCGACCAGCGTTTCGGAATGCTCGGACACGAAGGCGACGGGAACGACGACGAGCGCCTTTCCTTCCTTGCCGGCTGCCTCGATCTCGGTTTCGGTTGCCGGACCGATCCATTTCAGGGGGCCAACGCGGCTTTGATAGCTGATGCGCCAGTCGAGCCCTTCGATGCCGAGGGCGGACGCGATGGCGGCTGCGCTCTGCTCAACCTGGGCCTGATAGGGATCGCCTCCGCGGACGACGTTTTCCGGCAGGCCGTGTGCCGAGAAGAGAACCCTGTACTTCAATCCCTGCGGGACTGTCCTGACCGTCTCGCGGATCAGGTCGGCATAGGCATCGACGAAGCCGCTGTCCGTTGCGTAGCAGCACAGCGTCAGCGTTGGCGCGTCGAGCTTGCGGGCACGCGCCTCGGACAGCCATTCGCGTACCGACGAGCGCGAGGTGGTGGTCGAGAACTGCGGGTAGAGAGGCAGGAGCACGATCCTGTCGGGGCGGAACCGGCGGACCTGTTCCACCACATCGGTCGCACGCGGCGGGGAGTAGCGCATGGCCACAAAGACCTCGACGTGATTTTCGCCACCCTGAAGGGCCGACTGCAGGGCCGAGGCCTGGTTGTAGGTTTGTCCAAGGATGGGGGAGCTGCCGCCGAGCTTCTTGTAGATCTCGCGAGCGACAGGTGCGCGCCTCGAGGAAATCAGCTTGGCCACAAGCCAGCGCAGCGGGTTTGGCAGGCGGATGATCGCCGGGTCATAGAAGAGGTTGAACAGAAAAGGCTTCACATCGTCGAGTGAACCCGGTCCTCCGAGATTGAACAGGACAACAGCCGTCCTCATCTTGCAGCCCTTACCTGGTTGATCATGCGGGTCACGTTATCGACCGGTGTTTCCTGCCGGATGCCATGACCCAGGTTGAAAATATGCGGGTGTCCCCGTGTTTCCGAGAGGATCCGCTCGATCGCTTCGTCCTGGACCTTGCCGCCAACCGCCAGCGCCATGGGATCGAGATTGCCCTGTGTTGCCATGGTTGGGGTGATGTTCTGTCTGATCAGCGACAGCCCTGTCTGGACATCGACGCCGATTGCGTTGGCTCCGGTGCTGGCTGCGTAGTGTGGCAAGTGGAGGCCGCCACCCCGTGGGAACACGATGAAGGGAATGCCGGGGCATTCCTTGCGAACCAGGTCGATGATTTTCCGGATGGGTTCGATCGAGCAGCGGCTGACCAGAGGCGCGGGAAGGGTCGCTGCCCAGCTCTCGAAGAGTTGAAGCACTTCCGCGCCGGCGCGGACTTGTGCGACGAGATAGGCTGCTGTCGCCTCGACGATCGTGTCGACCAGGTGGGCGAGTTCTTCAGGATGGCTGGCGGCAAAGCGGCGCAAGTCCTCGCTTTCGGAAGAGCTGCCGCCGGCGACCATGTAGCTGGCCACGGTCCATGGCGCACCGGCAAATCCGATCAGGGTCACGTTGGCTGGCAAGGCTTCCCGAACGCGGGCAACGGTTTCGCAAATCGGGGCCAGTTTGCTGCCCGCGGCGCCGGGGTTCATGCGGGCGAACTCCTTCGGGCCGAACCGCTCGAGCTTTGGTCCCTCGCCTTCGGCGAAGTGCAGGCGCTGCCCGAGGGCGTGGGGGATCACCAGGATGTCGGAGAACAGGATCGCGGCGTCGAAGCCGAAGCGGCGGATCGGCTGAAGGGTTACCTCGGCAGCGAGCGCCGGGGTGAAGCACAGGGTCATGAAATCCCCGGCCCTTGCCCTGAGTTCCCGGTATTCGGGCAAGTAGCGCCCGGCCTGGCGCATGAGCCATATCGGGGCCGGCGTCACAGCCTGGCCCGAGAGGACCGAGAGCACGGGTTTGTTCGACGTCGGGATCACAGGAATATCTCTGATTTCATAATATCATTTATATTTGTTAGGATTTTAGTAGGAAGATGTAGGGCGTGTGGACATTTGGGATAGAGCTGATGTCCCCGGGTCGTCCACAGAGTGATACCCATGGGGTCACGATTTCCATGGTTGGGGAAAAGAAAGCCGTTAGCAAGGATTCATTTACCTCTGTGGCAGGTCGACCATGTGGACCAAACGTGTAATTCGGTCGGATGCAAAATGTCGGGATAAATGGACCGGTGCCGGCTGGTGCGGTGGACATCGCGTGTACAGACGGGGGGGTTGGGGTGGGGAAGGCCTGTCCATCGGGTTGTCCCGGATCGATGCCTCGGCTTTTGCAGAAGTCATCTACAGAATGATCCTCAGGTGAGTGAGCGAAAAAACAGCGGCGTTGCCATCTATTTCCATCTTCACCTGATCTCGGATTCGACAGGTGAGACACTGAATGCGGTCGCAAAAGCGGCCTGCGCGCAGTTCGACATGGGGCGTCCACTCGAGCATTTCTATCCCCTCGTGCGCAACCGAAAGCAGCTGGAGCGGGCCATGCAGGAGCTCGAGGCGTCACCGGGGCTTGTCCTGCACACGATCGTCAATGCGGAACTGCGGGAGATGCTCGAGCGTCGGTGTCGCGAGTTGTCGATGCCTTCGGTGGCGGTGCTTGATCCTGTCATGTCGAGCCTTGCAGGCTATCTGGGGGTTGAGGAAAGCCACAGGCCAGGCGCACAGCATGAGCTGGATGCCCGGTACTTCGCCCGCATCGAGGCGCTGAATTTCACCATGGCCCATGATGACGGGCAGAGCCTTGGAACGCTGAACCAGGCCGATGTTGTCCTGGTTGGGGTGAGCCGGACATCCAAGACGCCAACATGCATCTATCTGGCCAACAGG
>JBILGJ010000028.1:0-14973 GCA_044351125.1 Micropepsaceae bacterium | reverse complement strand
GCCGCCTACAAGGTTGCCTTGTTCTCTGCGGACCAGATCGATGATCCGGACGCGGCTGTTGCAAAGCTGAACATGGCGCAGGGCAATGCGCTGTATTTCCAGGCGCTCCTCGCGCGCTCGCAACCGGCGGCACGCGCAGCGATGTTTGCAGCCAGCCTCGACCGGGCCGATGCACAGAACAACTTCCCGTTCTTTGCGCAAGCCGCGCGACAGGTGGCCCGGCAGATGCCGGCGGTTCCTGAAACAGCCTGGCTCGCGCCGCAGATCCTTCGCGTGCTGCTCTACAACGGCGATGTGAAATCTGCCGGACAGTGGCTGGGCATGCTTACGTCGCCGACGGATGTGGCGACGGTGAATGCGCTGCGCATCCATGCGGCGATTGTCTATCCATCGGCCGAACACAGTGCCGCGCTGCCGCAGGCGGTTGCCTGGCTGGGCAGCAACGGAGCGCCGGGTGCCGGGGGCAAGCCGTGGCTGACGGCGCGCGCGCTTCGCGAGGTGCCGTTGCTGAATGCGCTGGGCTACACGATCCCTCCCGAGGCGCAGTGGGCTGTCACGGGTGAGGCGTTGCCTGCGAGCCTGCAGGGTGCGGCGGGCGACGCGACACGATCGCTGGCGCGCACGGCGCAGCAGCAGCGGGTGGGTGAAACGGTGCTCAACGTTCTGGTGGCGCTTGGGGGCGATGGTCCCGCGCGGGCGCCGGTCGGAGCCGTGGTGCGTGCCGTTGACGCGCTGTCAACGATTGGCATGCGAGATGAAGCAAGGGCGATAGCGGCCGAGGCTGTGCTCGGTTCTCCCTTGCGACAATCGAAATGAACTCCCGTCCGGACCGCGACCTCCACCACCTCGAAGCCTTTCTTGAGATGATGAGCGCCGAACGCGGCGCCTCGGTCCACACGCTTGATGCGTATCGTCGTGATCTCGTCGACTTTCGCGCATTCCTGCACGCGCGGCGTTCCTCGCTGCTTGCTGCCTGTGCAGACGATGTCCGGGCTTATCTTTCCTCGCTGTCGCAGTCGGGTCTTTCGGCGGCAACCCAGGCGCGGCGTCTGTCATCGATCCGCCAGTTGTGCCGCTTCCTTCTCGACGAGGATATACGCTCCGACGATCCAACATCGATCATAGAGGCGCCGCGGCGCGGACGCTCGTTGCCCAAGGTGGTGTCCGAGGCGCAGGCGCAGTCACTGATCGACGCGGCGGCGGGACTTGAAGGCGCAGAGGCGGTGCGCCTGCTTTGCATCATCGAGTTGCTCTATGCGTCGGGATTGCGGGTCTCGGAGCTTGTGACCCTGCCACTTGCGGCCGTGACCGGCGAGCGTCGCATGCTGCTTGTCCGCGGCAAGGGCGGCAAGGAGCGACTTGTGCCACTGGGCGAGCCTGCCCGCGTTGCGATCAAGGCCTATCTCGGCGTGCGGGCGCGGTTCCTGCCGCCGCTCGAGCGGGCGCAGCGCTTCCTGTTTCCCTCGCGCGGGGTTGAAGGCCATCTCACGCGACGACGCGTGGCGCAGCTGATGAAGGACCTTGCGGTGCGAGCCGGGGTGGATCCTGCAAAGCTGTCGCCGCATGTGTTGCGACATGCGTTTGCGAGCCATCTTGTCGCCAATGGCGCCGATCTCAGGTCGGTGCAGCAGTTGCTGGGCCATGCCGACATTGCCACGACCCAGATCTACACCCACGTTCAGGATGAACGGTTAAGGCGCCTTGTGGCGGAAAAGCATCCCCTGGCGGGTCGCCGAAGTCGTTGACTGTGAAAGGCTGCGAGCCTAGCTTCCCGGCCTCGCGGAGAGGAGCGCCTCAGCCGGGCGTGGCATTGCAATGAGCTTCACCAACGTCGAACGCATCGCGCCGCGCCTGAACCGGTCGCAACTTTTTGTTCCCGGCGTCCGGCCGCAACTGTTCGAAAAGGCGGCGGCGTCGGATGCCGACGTGATCTGTCTCGACCTCGAGGACAGTGTCGCCCCTGCCGACAAGCCCAAGGCCCGCGCCAACATCATTGAAGGCCTGAAGACGGTCAATTTCGGAACGAAGTCGGTGTCCGTCCGCATCAACGGGCTTGATACGTCCTGGTGCTATCGCGACGTGATCGACATCGTCGAGCAGGCGGGCGAACGGCTTGACCTGATCATGATCCCGAAGGTCGGTGTTGCGGCGGATGTCTATGCGATCGACATGCTGATTTCGCAGGCCGAAATGGCCGTCGGAAGGCGCAAGAGACTGAAGCTCGAGGTGATCATCGAAAGCGTGCTGGGCCTCAACAATATCGAGGCCATTGCCGGTTCGTCGAAGCGTCTTGAATCGCTGCATTTTGGCTCGGCCGACTATGCGGCTTCGGCTGGCATGCGCACGACCAATATCGGCGGGCCCAACAAGGATTATGTCGTTCTGACCGACAAGTCGGCCTCGGGTGCGCGCGACACGCACTGGGCGGACCTCTGGCACTACATCACTGTGCGCATGGTCGCTGCGGCGCGGGCCCATGGGCTTCGGCCGATCGATGGGCCGTTCGGAGACTATTCGGATGCCGAGGGTTTCCTCGCTCAGGCGCGCCGCTCGGCCGTGCTGGGTTGCGAGGGCAAGTGGGCGATCCATCCGTCGCAGGTTTCGCTGGCCAATGACATCTTCACGCCGCCGGCCGATGAGGTCGCAGCTGCCGAGGCAATCATCAAGGCCATGCAGGAAGGTACCGAGAAGGGCATGGGTGCGGTGTCACTCAACGGCAAGCTCATCGACCTGGCATCGATACGGCAGGCCGAGGTTATCGTTGGCCAGATGAACATGATCCGCGCGCGGACCAAGGCCTGACGCTTCGAGCCCCATCCGATCACCCCGCCCATGGAATCATCCCCCCGAGACCCGAAGGCCCACGCGCAGCAGCAACGCATGCTGGCGCTGGCTGCACTCGGCGTTGTGTTCGGCGATATCGGCACCAGCCCGCTCTACATGATGCGCGAGACGTTCGGCGCCTCGGGCGGCATGGCGATGAACCTGGCGTCGGTCTATGGCGTGCTCTCGCTGGCCTTCTGGTCGCTGATGATCGTCGTGTCGATCAAGTACTGCGCCTTCGTGATGCGCGCCGACAACAAGGGTGAAGGTGGCGTACTTTCATTGGCCTCGCTTGCGTTGCGTACGGGGCATGCGGCTTCGGGGCGCCGGCGCATGATCTCGATCGTGGCGCTGACCGGGCTTGCGCTGTTCTATGGTGATGCGCTCATCACACCGTCCGTTTCTGTGCTATCGGCGGTCGAGGGGCTGGCGGGCACGCGCGAGTTCAAGCCCTATATCGTTCCGATCGCGACCGTGATCCTGCTGTCGCTGTTCCTCTTCCAGAGCCGGGGAACCGGCAAGGTCGGGCGCTTCTTCGGACCCATCATGGTGCTCTGGTTCAGCACGATCGGGTTCCTGGGACTCCTGCAGATCATCGAGCGGCCGCACGTGCTCGTTGCCCTCTCGCCGCTCTATGCAATCGACATGGCGATCGCGCAGCCCTGGACGGCGTTCGTGGCGCTGGGTTCCATCGTCCTCTGCGTCACGGGCGCCGAGGCGCTGTATGCCGACATGGGGCATTTCGGCCGAGGCCCCATCCGCATGGCTTGGGCGGGTGTCATTGTCTGCCTGGTCTGCAGCTATTTCGGGCAGGGGGCGCTGCTTCTGGCCTCGCCGGGTGCGCTCGGGAACCTGTTCTTCAACATGGCGCCGTCGTGGGCTCTCTTTCCCATGGTTGCGCTTGCGACCTGTGCGACGGTGATCGCCAGCCAGGCCGTGATTTCGGGTGTGTTCTCGCTGACCCGCCAGGCGATCCAACTCGGTTATCTGCCGCGCATGGATATCCGCCATACCTCCGCGACCGAGATGGGGCAGATCTATATCCCGCAGATCAACTGGATGCTGATGGTCGGCATCACTGTCATCGTGATCTCGTTCGGCAGCTCGAGCGACCTGACGCATGCCTATGGACTTGCGGTCACGGGCGCGATGCTGATGGATACGATCCTTGCCGCCATCGTCGCGCGCTGGCTGTGGGGTTGGTCACGCTGGCTGACCGCGTGCGTGTTCGGGGTTTTCCTGGTTGTCGACCTGTTCTATGTCGGCTCGAACATGCTGAAGATACCGACCGGGGGGTGGCTGCCGATCGTGATCGCGTTTGCGGCGATGGCGGTGTTCCTGGTGTGGAACCGCGGTCGCGAGATCCTGGTCTCGAAGCTCTATCGCGATGCCATGCCCATCGAGGAGTTCCTTGAGCGCTGGGATCGCACGGTCGAGCGCGTCACGGGCACGGCCGTGTTCATGACATCGAACCCGACCGTCGTGCCGACGGCCTTCCTTCACAACCTCAAGCACAACCACGTGGTTCACGAGCGGGTGGTGATCATGAAGGTCAACGTGGAAGACGTGCCGCGCGTCGCAGAGGCGCAGCGCATCGAGGTCGAGAAGCTGGGCAAGGGCTTCCACAAAGTCACGGTCCATTACGGGTTCATGGAGCGGCCCGACGTGCCGCGCGCGCTGGAACTTTGCCGTCCCTTCGGCCTGTCGTTCGACCTGATGCAGACCACCTTTTTCCTGGGGCGCGAGACGCTGATCCCGGCGAGCCGGTCGGAGCTCAGGCGCTGGCAAGCGGCCCTTTTCATCGCCATGCAGGCCACAGCCCTGTCGGCGACCCGATTCTTCCGGATCCCGGCCAACCGCGTTGTCGAGATGGGTACGCAGGTCGAGATCTGAGCCTGCGATCTGGCCCGGATTCCCGCCATTATTTCACGCTCCGCGGCCGTTCATGCTGCATTCAGCCAGCAGATTCCAATGTGCGCCCCGATAGCGGATCGACTTGCAGTCCAAACCGGACTGACTGCCGCTTCAGGAGGACTGCCATGAAGAAGGTCATCGTCTCTGCCATTGCTGCCGTTGCGCTGATCGCTGGCGCTGCAGGTCCGGCCCTGGCTGACCACAGTGTTCCGCCCCCGGGCTATTACGGGCCTGGCTATGGGCCGCCGCCGCCGCCTCCCTATTATGGGCCAGGCGCCTACGGGCCGGGCTATGGCCCCGGCTATGGGCCGCCGCCGCCCGCCTACCGCGGCGGGTATCACGACCGCCGCGGGTGCCGCGATGACGGTGCAGCGGGTGCCGTGATCGGTGGCATCATCGGTGGCGCCATCGGCAACAATGCCGCTCGCGGGCGTGACCGCGGCCCGGCCACTGTCGTCGGCGCGATCATTGGTGGCGTGGCGGGAAGCGCCATTGCACGCGACGCTTGCCGGGACGACCGCCGGCGTGACTATCGCGACCGCCGCTACCGCGACGACTATTACGACGACGGCTACCACCGCGATGGTTACCGCCGTGACCGCCGCCATCGCGAGGACTATCGCTACTGAGGCCCACCCCCCGCCTTGGCTGCCAAGAAGGGCGTGCCGGAGATTTCCGGTGCGCCCTTTTGCCTGTCGCCGGGGTGCATGTCTTTTTTGGCAACCCGCTTAACCCTTTGATCCCCGCAGGGATTTTTCCGGTTTGCACGGGGGTGCGGCCGATGTTACCCAAGGCGCATGACGACGTATCTCGATTTTGAAAAACCGATTGCCGACCTCGAGGGCAAGATCGAGGAACTCCGGCGCATGTCCGCCCAGGGCGAGGCCATATCGCTTGAGGAGGAGGTCTCGAAGCTCGAGCACAAGGCTGGGCTGCTCTTGCGCGATATCTACGCGAAGCTCACGCCGTGGCAGAAGACGCAGGTCGCGCGCCATCCGGAGCGGCCGCATTTCCTGGACTATATCCACGCGCTGTTTCAGGACTTTACGCCGCTCGGTGGCGACCGCGTGTTCGCGGACGACAAGGCCATCCTGGGCGGGATTGCCTCGTTCCGTGGCCGGTCGGTCATGGTGATCGGCCACGAGAAGGGCAACGATACCAAGTCGCGGCTGCGGCACAATTTCGGCATGGCGATGCCCGACGGGTATCGCAAGGCCGTGCGCCTCATGACGATGGCCGAGCGCTTTGGCATGCCGGTCATTACGCTGGTCGACACGTCGGGCGCCTATCCGGGCCTCAGCGCCGAAGAGCGCGGGCAGGGCGAGGCGATCGCAAGATCTACCGAGCGCTGTCTGACGCTGGGCGTGCCGCTGGTCTCGGTCATCATTGGCGAGGGCGGCTCGGGTGGCGCCGTCGCGCTGGCCACGGCTGATCGGGTCTACATGCTCGAGCACTCGGTCTATTCGGTGATCTCGCCTGAAGGCTGTTCTTCGATCCTTGGCCGCTCGAAGCTTGGCGCGCCGCCGAGCTTCTCGCCGCAAGAGGCTGCGGCGGCCATGAAGGTGACGGCGCAGGACCTGTTCCAGCTGCGGATCATCGACTCCATCATCGCTGAGCCCGTCGGTGGCGCACAGCGCGGCCGGGCGCAGGTGATGGAGGATGCAGGCGATGCCATCGACCTGGCGCTGACCGAGCTTGAGAGCATGCCTGCAGAGGCGCTGCGCAAGGCGCGCTGGGACAAGTACCTGGCCATGGGGCGCGTTGGGCTTGCCTGACGCCTGTCTTGTCCCTGTTCGGGGCTGGGGCTTGTTACACTAGATACACTTTCGTCAGATGTTTTGCGGTTGGAGCCTTTCATGAGGTGCCGGCCGAATTGGAACAATAGGCGAACATTCCTGCTGGCTCAAGGTGAAAACTTGCCGCAGGCCGCGTGCGATCAGATGGGGTTGGTCAACCGAGAGCGAGAGAGCGGGGCCCTGCTTTTGCTTCGGCGGCGCGGGTGGCTTCAAGGCCGGCGGATGTGCCGGGTGGCCGGGTTGCGCTGCCGCGCACCCGGCCATGACGGGGTATGAAATTCCAAGGACTTCTGTTGCCGGCAGCAGAAACCGTCATCTGTCGAGGGTCCGTGCGAAGGCGCGGATGTCTTCGACGAGGTCTTGCGGGCGTTCCATGGCGGCGAAGTGGCCGCCGCGAGGGAACTCGCTCCAGTGGGTGATGTTCATGTGGCGCTCGACCAGCGAGCGGGGCGGGAAGGGGATGAGATCCTTGGGGAAGCGGGCGATGCCGACGGGCTTTTCGATTCGTGACTTCGGCGGCACGGGCTTGCCGGTCGTGTCCTCGAACAGGCCGCGATAGAGCCAGGTCGAGGTGCCGAAGGTGCGCGTGACAAGATAGATCATCACGTTGGTGATGAGCTGGTCCTTCGTGTACACCGACTCGAGCCGCCCGCTGTCGAGGTCGGACCAGCCGTGGAATTTCTCGATGATCCAGGCGGCCATGCCGACGGGCGAGTCCATCACCGGGTAGGACAGGGTGAGCGGCTTGGTCGACTGTTCGCGGAAATAGGCGCCTTCGAGGTTGAAGAGCATCTCGGCCTGCCGTGCGGCCTGTTTTTCTTCCTGTGTCTCGGGTTCGACGCCCGGCGAGCGCCAGCCGAACATGTTGAGATGAACGGCGCGGCACTGGGGATGGTCATAGCCCAGCCAACCCGAGACGGATGAGCCCCAGTCGCCGCCCTGCGCGATATAGTTCGTGTAGCCCAATGTGCCCACCATCAGTTCGTCAAAGTAGCCGGCGACCGTGCGCGGGCTGATGGGCTTTGCCGGCTTGCCCGAGAAGCCGTAGCCAGGCAGCGAGGGGATCACGAGGTCGAAGGCGTCGCTGGCCTTGCCGGCGTGCTTCTCGGGGAAGGCGAGGGGTTCGATGATGTTCAGGAACTCGACGATCGAGCCCGGCCAGCCATGGGTGATGAGCAGCGGGCGGCGTTTGTCGCTGTTCGAGCGCACATGGATGAAGTGGATGTCGAGGTCGCGCACGCGCGCCTTGAAGTGCGGCCATCGGTTGAGTGCGTCCTGCTCGCGGTACCAGTCATAGCCGTGCAGCCAGTACTCGACGATCTGCTTCATGGTGGCCAGTTCGGCGCCATAGGCCCAGCCGCCGCCCTCGGGCGCGTCGGGCCATTCAAAAGCGCGCACGCGTTCCATGATGCGGTTGATCGTGGCTTGCGGGATCTCGATGCGGAAGGGGGTGGGCTGGGTCATGTGTCTGCTGGTGCTCGCGCCTTGCTTTTTTGCCGATCCGGGATCGCGCCCGTTGACCGTTCATTGCAGCAGGATTGTAATCCTTGCGCAATCTGCATGGTATGGCCTCGCAACCCGGTACGACCCGGTTCGTTGTGGTCCGGATCAAAAGTGCTCGACGAGGGGAGTGTTGCCCGCGATCATTGCGAATCATGGCTGTCGATATCCACAAGACCGGCAATGACGGCGTCGGCGCGGCACCGGGGCCGCTGCGCTTCCGGTTCATTGGCAATGCGTGCGGCATCTTCATGGGAAGCCGCGGTACCCAGATCCTCTGTGATCCCTGGATCGTGGATGGCGTGTTCGATGGCAGTTGGTGCCACTTCCCCAAACTCGAGACGCGGATCGAGGACCTGCAGGGTGTGGACGCGATCTATGTTTCCCACCTTCACCCGGACCATTTCGACGAGCGGTATTTCGATTTCGACCGCAACATGCCGCTGATCGTGATGGATCATCCACCCAACTTCCTGATCCGCAAGCTCACGGGGCTCGGTTTCACGAACCTGGTCAGGATCCGCGACAAGGAGACGGTTCAGTTCCGCGAATTCGAACTGACCATGCATGCGCCCTTCGCGAGGCACACGTTCCACGATGCGACGGTGGGCAACCTCATCGACTCTGCACTGGTTTTTGCCTGCGAGGGCGTGAGTGCGCTGAATGCCAATGACAATGTACTGACGGTGGACGCCGCGCGCATGCTGCGCGAGCGGCACGGCGAGATCACGCTTGCCATGCTGAACTACAATGCTGCCGGCCCCTATCCGAGCTGCTTCGACAACCTGACGGAAGACGAGAAGCTGCTGGAGAGCGAGCGCATCCTGAAGCGCAATTTCGCGCATGCCCGTGCGATCATCAACGAACTCAAACCCCGGTTCATGCTGCCATTCGCGGGGGCCTATGTGCTGGGTGGCGACCTCCATCCGAAGAACCGTTACCTGGGCACGGCCACATGGGATGCGTGTGCGCAATGGCTGACCGAGCATGGCATTGCGCCTACCCGGACCGTGGTCCTGCGCGAGAACGACACGCTCGACATCGCGCGTGGCGTCGCAGACAGACCCTATGTGCCGGTCGACGTCGATGCCATGCAGCGCTATATCGAAACCGAACTGGCGGCCATCCGGTACCCCTACCAGACGAAGCCCGTGCCCGGGAAAGAGGCCCTGTTTGCCGATATCGAGGCGGCATCGCACAAGCTTGCTGAACGGATGGGCCGGCTTGGCATGAAGCCCAGCTTCAGTGTCGTGCTGAATGCGTTCGGCGCCAAGTTCCAGATCTATCCTTCATTCCGGCGGCTCGAGACGACGGATGGCATCGAGCGGCTGCTTGAATGCCGTCTGGACGAGCGGCTGCTGCGAATGGTGCTGGACCGGCAGTCGCACTGGAACAATGCCGAGAATGGCGGGCATGTCAGCTATTTCCGGTCACCCAACACGTACGAGCCCGACCTTCACATCGGGCTGCAGTTCTTCCACCTCTGAGGACAATCGACCATGGACACGAGCTATCGGGCCGAACTGAATGCGCTTGGCTTTCGCGAGGCATTGCCCAAGCCGTCGGCCGATGTGCTGGCGCAACATTATTCAAGCAAGTACTACCAGAACCCGCAAGGCTCCTACGCGGCCTCCTACCTGCCCGAGGAGATCGCGTATTTCGACAATGTCGCGCGCGTTGCCGAGGCGACAGCCCTTCGGCACGGGCTTGAGAAAACGCTGTTCGATGTCGGTTGCGGCGAAGGGTATTTCTCGCGGTCGTTCGTGCAGTTCGGTTGGCAGGTTTCAGCGTGCGACTATTCGGATTTCGGGGTAACACGGCATAATCCGGGCCTGCTGCCGCATTTCATGGCCGGCGACCTGTATGGCGTCATCAAGGCACGGGCGGCAGAGGGCAAGACATACGGGCTCCTGAACCTGCAGAACGTGCTCGAGCACGTGCTCGATCCGGTTCAGCTGCTGCATGACATCAAGCCGTTGTTTGCGCGCCGGGCGGCTGTCCGGCTCAGGGTGCCGAATGACTATTCGGCGTTCCAGATGGCGCTTATGGAGCGGGGCAACACGCCGCCAACATGGTTCGCGCCCCCGGAGCACCTGTCCTATTTCAATCGTGACGGGCTTCTCAACCTGCTGCAGCACTGCGGTTATCGCGTGCTGTCGGTGCAGACCGGTTTCCCGATCGAGGTGTTCCTGGCCAATCCCCACTCGAACTATGCCAAGGACCGGTCACTGGGCAAGGGGGCGCACCTGGCGCGCGTGTTTTGCGAGAACCACCTGATCGAGCAGGGGGTAGAAGCCTATGTCGATTACGCCGAGGCGGCGGGGCGGCTCGGGTTCGGGCGTGACCTGCTTGCCTATGCGGTGCCGGCGTAGTTTCGGGGCACTGTCACCGGAACTCAGAAGGCGCCGTGGCACTGCTTGAACTTCTTGCCCGAGCCGCAGGGGCAGGCGGCGTTGCGCTGGACCTTGCCCCAGGTCGACGGGTCCGTGGGGCTCACGGGGACCGGGCGGCCACCCATGCGGGGGGCGTTCTGTGCGGGCCTGCGGGCGCCGTCTGGCGGGTCGAATTCATTCTCGCCCGTGTCCGGGTTCAGGTGCAGGGCGCGCATCTGGGGCAGGGGCATCTCCTCGAGATCGGGCGGGGCCTCGAACTGGATGGAGACATGCATGAGCTGGCGCGTTACCTGCTGGCGAATGCGTGAGAGCAGGCCTTCGAAAAGAAGGAAGGCTTCGGTCTTGTACTCGTTCAGCGGGTCGCGCTGGCCATAGCCGCGAAGGCCGATCGTCTGGCGGAGATGGTCGAGCGTGATGAGATGCTCGCGCCATTCATGATCCATGGTCTGCAGGAGGATCGCGCGCTCAACCTGGTCGACGGCTTCGGGGGGGGCGCCGGCAAAGCGCGCGTCGCCCTGCGCGTCAGCAGCCTTGATGAGGCGCTGCGTCATTTCCTCCTCGGCGATCCCTTCCTCCTTGCCCCAGGCCACGACGGGCAGCTCGAGGCCGAAGTATTCCTCAACGTCCTTCTGGAGATCAGCCGTGCGCCACTGGTCGGCGTAGCTGCCCTCGGGGATACAGCGCTTCACGAGGTCGTCTATCAGCTGGTGGCGCATGCCCATGACCGTGTCATGGACGCTCTCGGCGCCGATGAACTCGAGCCGCTGCTCGAAGATCGTCTTGCGCTGGTCGTTCATGACGTTGTCGAACTTCAGCAGGTTCTTGCGGATGTCGAAGTTGCGCGCCTCGACGCGGCTCTGTGACTTGGCCACGGCCGAGTTGACCATGCTGTGCGAGATCGCTTCGCCTGTCTTCAGGCCCAGGCGCTGAAGATAGACGTCGAGCTTGTCCTGCCCGAAGATCCGCATCAGGTCGTCGTGGAGGCTCAGGAAGAACTTCGAATGTCCCGGGTCGCCCTGGCGGCCCGAACGGCCGCGCAGCTGGTTGTCGATGCGCCGGCTCTCGTGGCGTTCGGTGCCGAGCACGTAGAGGCCGCCAGCTGCGAGAACCTTCTTCTTCGCCTCGGCGACTTCGGCGCGAATGCGCTCGGTGACCTTCTTCCTTTCGTCTTCGTCCTCGATGCCGATCGTTTCCACGGCGATGCGCATCTCGGCATTGCCGCCGAGCTGGATGTCGGTGCCGCGACCGGCCATGTTTGTCGCGATCGTGACGGCGCCCGGCACGCCGGCCTGAGAAATGATCTGGGCTTCGGTCTCGTGGT
The DNA here is from genome assembly GCA_044351125.1 of Micropepsaceae bacterium. GTDB lineage: Bacteria > Pseudomonadota > Alphaproteobacteria > Micropepsales > Micropepsaceae > SZUA-430. The sequence goes on along the minus strand of JBILGJ010000028.1, from coordinate 3,226 downwards.
AGCGCGCGTTCAGAACGTTGTGCTTGATCTTCTGCTTCTTCAGGACCGCCGACAGGGCTTCGGACTTCTCGATGGAAACCGTGCCCACGAGCACGGGCTGCTCGCGCTCGACGCATTCCTTGATCGTCGCAACGATGGCGTCGTTCTTCTCATCGATCGTGCGGTAGATCTCGTCGTCCTCGTCACCGCGGGCTACGGGCACGTTCGTCGGAATCTCGATGACGTTGAGCTTGTAGATCTCGTGGAACTCGTCAGCCTCGGTGGAGGCCGTGCCAGTCATGCCGCCCAGCTTCGAATAGAGGCGGAAGTAATTCTGGAACGTGATCGAGGCCATCGTCACGTTCTCGGGCTGGATGGCCACCCGCTCCTTGGCTTCGAGGGCCTGGTGCAGGCCTTCGGAGTAACGGCGGCCTTCCATCATGCGGCCCGTGAACTCGTCGACGATGACAACCTTGTTGTCCTTGACGAGGTAATCCTTGTCCCGCTGGAAGAGCTTGTGCGCCTTGAGGGCCTGGCTGACGTGGTGAACGAGCGAGATGTTCGCGATGTCGTAGAGGTTGCCTTCGGTCAAGGCGCCGTTGCGGGCAAGCCACTGCTCCATCATCTCGTTGCCTTCCTCGGTCAACGTGACGGTGCGTTGCTTCTCGTCAAGCTCGTAGTGCTCGGGCTTGAGGTCCGGCATGGCGGCGTCGATAATCTTGTAGAGATCGGACTGGTCTTCCGTGGGGCCCGAGATGATGAGGGGCGTACGGGCTTCGTCGATCAGGATCGAGTCCACTTCGTCGACGATCGCGAAATTGTGTCCGCGCTGCACCATCTGCGCGCGCGTGTACTTCATGTTGTCACGCAGATAGTCGAAGCCGTACTCGTTGTTCGTGCCGTATGTCACGTCGGCGGCGTATTGCTCGCGGCGCTGGGTGTCGTTCAGGCCATGGACAATGCAGCCCGCGCTGAGGCCGAGGAACCGGTAGACATTTCCCATCCACTCGGCGTCGCGGCGGGCGAGGTAGTCGTTGACGGTGACGACGTGAACGCCCTTGCCCGACAGCGCGTTCAGGTAAACGGGGGCGGTTGCGACGAGCGTCTTGCCTTCACCCGTTTTCATCTCTGCGATGTTGCCGTCATGCAGCACCATGCCGCCGATCAGCTGAACGTCGAAGTGACGCTGGCCAAGGCTGCGCTTTGCAGCCTCGCGGACGACGGCGAAGGCTTCATAAAGGAGGTCGTCGAGCTTGCGGCCCCTGGCGACCTGCTCGCGGAACTCGATGGTCTTCTGGCGCAGCTGGTCGTCGCTGAGCCTGGCAATCTCGGCCTCGAGAGCGTTAATCCTCGGGACCCGCGCATAGTAGGGCTTGAGCGTGCGGTCGTTGCTGGAGCCGAAAATGCGTTTGGCCAGCTTCGTCAAGCCTAACATGGCGGGGGGCGTCCTTAGGAGGAATCAAAGAGTTAACAGGGGGCCAACGCCTGCCTTGCCGGGGCAGTTCGCCTGCAGATCGTAAAGAAACAACCGGTTTCGCGTGTAACCCTGCAGGACAAATAAGGTCGGGCCATGGGCCTGTCAACGCGACCTCGGATCGCTTGCCCGGGGGTGTGACATTGCCGGGGTGCGGCCATTCTTGACGGGGGGTAATGGGACGGGTACTGACAAACAGAGGGGTGGCAGAATCCCCGGGTTTTCCGGGCTTGCAGCCTGCCTTCACGAGGTGCGTGCCATGGCCCCAGGCGGGGGAAAGCCGAGCAAGGAAAAGGTCACAGCGAAGTCCGTGCCCGAGGCGGCGCCGAAGGCGGCGAAGGCTGCGCATGCTGTCTCGCCTCTTGCACCCAAGACCTTCCCGAAGCTGCAGCCGATCTCTGGCGTGCGCCTTGGGTCCGGTTCGGCCGGGATCCGCTATGAGGGTCGCACTGATGTTCTGATGGGCGTGTTCGCGCCGGGCACCACGGTCGCCGGTGTCTTCACGAAGTCAAAGACATGCTCGGCGCCTGTCGACTGGTGCCGGGTTGCCCTGGCCGAGAAGTCGGCGCGGGCGCTGGTGGTCAATTCCGGCAATGCCAATGCCTTTACGGGGCGCGTGGGCAACGAGGCTGTCAAGGCAACGGTTGATGCGGTCGCTGGTATCGTCGGCTGCAAGCCGCAGGAGGTCTTTGTCGCCTCCACCGGCGTTATCGGCGAGCCGCTCCCGGTGCGCCGGCTCACGTCGGCGTTGCCCGACATCTACGAGAATACAGGTGCCACGGCCTGGGAACAGGCGGCCCGCGCCATCATGACGACCGATACGTTCCCCAAGGCGGCGACAGCGTCGGCGCAGATCGACGGGCACACGGTCAAGATCAACGGGATTGCCAAGGGCTCGGGCATGATCGCGCCCGACATGGCCACCATGCTTGCCTTCGTCTTCACCGACGCCAGCATCCCGCAGGACGTGCTGCAGGCGTTGCTCATGCAGGGCACCGAGACCAGCTTCAACTCGATCACCGTCGATGGCGACACGTCGACGAGCGACACGCTGCTGCTGTTTGCGACGGGCAAGGGCGCCCGGCACAACCCCGTGATGCGGGCAAACGACAAGCGGCTTGATGATTTCCGCGCGAAGCTTAATGGCGTGCTGCAGGACTTGGCCGTTCAGGTCGTGAAGGATGGCGAGGGGGCAACCAAGCTGATCCGCATCAACGTCACGGGTGCCGAAAACGTACTTGCCGCCCGGCGCATTGCGCTGTCGATTGCGAATTCGCCCCTGGTCAAGACGGCGATTGCGGGGGGAGACGCGAACTGGGGCCGCGTGGTGATGGCCGTCGGCAAGTCCGGCGAGGCGGCGAACAGGGACAAGCTGTCGATCAAGTTCGGCGGTCACAAGGTGGCGACGCTGGGCCTGCGCGACCCGAACTACAGCGAAGCATTGATGGCGCGCTACATGCAGCGCGCGGAGATCGAAATCGATGTCGATGTCGGTGTTGCGAAGGGTGCAGCCGGCGTGTGGACGTGCGACCTGACGCACGGCTATATCAGCATCAACGGCGATTATCGCAGCTAGGCTGTCCCCCTTGTGCGGGCGGCCCCATCAGACGGGACCCCACGCGCATGTCCAAACCCCTGGTACTTGTCGTGGCGGCTGCGCTTGTGGACCCGCAGGGTCGATTGCTGCTTGCCGAGCGGCCGCAGGGAAAATCGATGGCGGGGCTCTGGGAATTTCCGGGCGGCAAGGTCGAGCCGGGCGAGCGTCCGGAGCAG
>JBILGJ010000244.1:0-4874 GCA_044351125.1 Micropepsaceae bacterium | reverse complement strand
GGAAAAGCACATGCCAAAGCCCCCTGCCCCATGAGCGCGTAACACAAAGGTCATCGTCAGGCAAAGTTGCAGGTCAAGCGGCTGGCCGACTTGTGCCGTTAACGACAAGAACGGGACGCTTCAGCCCATGAGCAAACGAAGCGCCTCAGCGTATTTTTCTGCCGTTCTCTGAAGCACATCGGGCGGGAGACCTGGAGCGGGCGCCTTCTTGTTCCAGGGCTGGGTCTCGAGCCAGTCACGCACGAACTGCTTGTCGAATGAAGGCGGGCTCATGCCTGTGCGCCAGGATGCAGCCGGCCAGAAACGCGAGGAATCCGGGGTCAGGATCTCATCGATCAAAACCACGTTCCCGGCCTCGTCCGTGCCGAACTCGAACTTCGTATCGGCGATAATGATCCCCCGTGTGGCGGCGTATTCAGCCGCCTCGCGGTAGAGGCGCAGGGAGATGTCGCGCACCTCGGCGGCATAACGTGACCCAACAATGCGCTCAGCCTCTGCAAAGTTGATGTTTTCATCATGCTGGCCCGCAGGGGCCTTGGTCGCCGGCGTGAAAATGGGTTCTGGCAGCTTGTCGGCCTGCTTCAGCCCCCCGGGCAATCTGATGCCGCAGATCGTTCCCGACGCCTGGTATTCCTTCCAGCCCGAGCCCACGACATAACCCCGCACGACCGCCTCGATCATGAGCGGCTTGAGGCGGCGCACGACCATGGAACGTCCCTCGACCTGGCCACGCTCGGTCGGTGCGACGACGCTCAGCGGATCGATGCCCGTCAGGTGGTTCGGCACGACATGGCCCAACCGGGAAAACCAGAAATTCGACAATGCGGTCAGGACCTGCCCCTTGCCCGGGATGGGATCAGGGAGGATGACATCAAATGCCGACAGCCGATCTGTCTGCACGACAAGGAGCTTGTCCTCGCCAACGGCATAAATGTCCCTCACCTTGCCCCTGTGCAGGAATTTCAGGGACTTGATGTCGGAGTAAAGCATGGGGGTCATGGTTGGTCTGGTGGTCAATCGTTACGGGGGCATGGATGGCAGATCTTCATGCCCCGGATCTGCACATCCGCGTCCTGGCGTGGGCACGAGCCGTCAGATTTGACGCGCCGTCGGCACGATAGCGGCAAAGCCCCTCCCATACAAAGGAACATTCAAGGTCGCCGTATTCCGCATCGGGTTAAACCGGTCAGTCTCGATACCGGAACGGGCTTGAAATCTCCCGCAGGCGCGGACAGTTCATGTTCTGAGCCGTCCAGTACGCTCCCCATTTGAGGGTTTAGCGGCAGTTATGTACAAGCGTCGGATGGCAGGTACGAGAAGGAGAGAGCCATGACAAACCCGGATATCAGCCTTGGCAACTGGCTTCTGCAGAGGAGCCTCAGGACGCCGAACCGCCGGGCGCTCACCTTCGAGGGGCAGACGTGGAGCTATGGGCAACTGCAGGAGCGGGTCGACCGGCTTGCTTCGGCGTTCAAGGCAGGTGGTGTGTGCCGGGGAGACCGGGTGGCGTTCATCGGGTTCAACCAGCCGTCCTTCTTCGAGACGATGTTTGCGGCCTCGCGGCTGGGGGCGATCTTCGTTCCGCTGAACTTCCGCCTGACGGGACCCGAACTTGATTACATCATCAATGATGCCGGCGTGCACACTATCGTAGCCGACAGTCCGCATCGCGGCGTGATCGACAGCATTCGACCGCAACTTCCCTGTCGGCGCTTCCTGTCGGCCGATACGGATGCGGAGGGCTGGATGTCGCTTGGCGCGTTCACCCGCGACCATGCTCCCCTCGCCGGGGCAGGACCTGTCGGCGCTGACGAGGTCGCCATCATCATGTATACGTCCGGCACGACCGGGCGGCCCAAGGGCGCCATGCTGACCCACGGGAACATTTGGTGGAACAACAGCATGAACCTGCTGACCAGCGACACGCTGGAGAGCGACGTGACGCTTGTGGTTGCGCCGTTGTTCCATATCGGCGGGCTCAACGTGACGACGCTCACGGCCTTCATGAAGGGCGCCGAGGTCGTGCTGCACCGGGGCTTCGATCCGGGGCGCTGGATCGAGGATGTCGTGAAGTACAAGGTCACGACCGCTTTCGCGGTGCCTGCGATGCTGCTGGCCGTGAGCCACCATCCTGCCTTTGCAAGCAGCGACCTGTCGTGCATGCGGATGATCATCTGCGGTGGCGCGCCGGTTCCCGAACCGCTCCTCAAACTCTATGCCAAGCGCGGACTGCCGATCAACCAGGGCTATGGCCTGACCGAGACGGCGCCCATGGTCACCTTCCTCACCAGCGAATGGGGCGAGGCGAAGCTCGGGTCCGCAGGCCGGTCCGGCTTCTTCGTCGACGTCGCCCTCATGGATGCTGACGGCAAGTTCCTGAAAGAGCCGATGGCGCGCGGCGAAGTGGTTGCGCGCGGGCCAAATGTAATGAAAGGCTACTGGAACAAGCCCGAGGCGACAGATGCCGCGATCGATGCGGCAGGCTGGTTCCACACGGGCGATGTCGGCTATTTCGACACCGATGGCTTCCTCTACATTTGTGACCGCGTGAAGGACATGGTGATCACGGGTGGCGAAAACGTTTATCCGGCCGAAGTCGAAGCCGTGTTCTATGCGCACCCTGCCATTTCCGAAATCGCGATCATCGGGCAACCGGACGAGAAATGGGGCGAGGCGGTTGTTGCCGTCGTCGTTCTGAAGCCCGGGCAGAAGATCACGCTCGAGGAGATGCGCAGCTGGGGGACCGAGCGGCTTGCCCGCTACAAGCTGCCGTCACGGCTCGAGATCATCGATGCCATGCCGCGCAATCCAGCAGGGAAGGTGCTCAAGTTTGAGCTGCGCAAGCGGTTGACGGGCTAGTACTCCCACTCGGCCGCGACGCCCACTTTTGTGCCCGTGGTGCCGGCTTCGCCGCGCAGCTTGATGGTGTCCGTCAGATCGACGTCAACCGTCGCGCTGCCGCCCGCAGCCTCGCTCACGCCGACATAGACGCCACGGCCAAGATAGCTGCCGGCCGCCACAGACGTCTTGCCGGTGGGGTCGGTCGTTGCAGTCAGTGCATCGATGCCGATGACCGTGCGCAAGCGCTCCAGGATATCGGGACCGGTGTTGAGCCCGCTCCAACGGCCTATGACCTGTGCCAGTTGCGCCGCCTCGAAGGGCGACAGCTGCGTTGTCTGCTTCGAGAAGAGAAGCCGCGAAAGGATTTCATCCTGGGGCAGCGATGGCGTGGATGACAAGGCGATCTGCGGATCACCCGCCCTTCCCTTGACTGACACGGTCGCCGCCACGCCGTTTTTGGTGACGCTTCCTGCGATGTCGAGCACGGGCTCTGCGCCCCCGAGAAACTGTACGCTGCCACGCGACAGTATGATGCGCTGGCTCAAAACATTCACAGCGCCCCGGCGCAGGTCGAAGCGTCCACGCACTGCCGGATCGTCGAGGGTGCCACCCAGGCGCGCCTCGCCGCCAAACTCTGCGTCGATACCCTGCCCCCGAACGAAGACTTCGCGTGGCGCCCGCACGGCCACGTCGAGGCGGAACGGCAGGGCGCTGCCAACAGCCTCGTCATCCTCTTCTTCGCCTGTCACAAATCCGGCTGGCGCATTGCGATGGGTCACCTTGATCGGTGTGAGGGTGGCTGCGAGCCGCTCCGGCACGCGAATATCCCAACGGTCTACCGAAACAGTCCCGCTGACGAGCGGGTTCTGCATCAAGGCGCCCGACATGCGCGCCTGCACATCGGCTGTCAGCGTTGTGAGCGTCGTCGACACAAGCTTCGCGTTGCTTGCGGTGACGGTGAGGTTCACGGGATAGCCGGCGGCGGCATCCATCGAGATCGTGCCTTCGGCTGCGACCGTGCCGCCGTCCGGCGTTGAGGCCAATAATCGCGAGAGAACGATGCGCCGCTCGGAACCTTCAATGGAGGCCTCGATGCCGCGCAGTTCGAGGCCGGCCGATGCGCTGCGGAAAAAACCATCCGAAAGCGCGCCCGAGCCACTTACCGTTGGCGATGACAGCCGGCCTGCGACGCGTGCCGACAGCGTCAGGCGTCCTCCCGCACGCTCGCCCGAGGCGCCGAGCCAGGCGTTTGCCATCGCAACGTCCAGCTTGCCGTCGAGGTCGACATTCATCGCTGCGGTTTCGGAAAAGGGGATCCTGCCCGAGAAGCCGAGGCGGGCGCCGCGCGGGCCTGAAACCTGCCCCTTCACAGAGGCCCCGTTCTGATCCGTCGTCCCGCGGGCAGCCAGCGTCACGTCGCGCATGGCTCCGGCAGACCCACCTTCGGCCGAAATACCCGTCAGCGTGAGATCAAATTCGGACAGGGGGTCACTTGCCTGCCCCTTCAGCCTGATGCTGCCCGACACATTGCCCGAGACGGGCAACGGCTCGGCGACGAGACCTACGACCCACAATGGTAACGCACGCGGCTCGACGCGCAGCGCCATCTGTCGCCCGACCTTTCCGTCGACGCGAAGGGTGCCAGCCCCTGCCTCGAAGTTGACCGAAGACAAATCGACCCCTTCAGGCGCGATCGTGATGACTTCAGGGGTTGCGAGGCGCAGCTCCCGTCCATCGCGCATCAGTGAAGCGGTCGCGAGTGCGATGCGGATGGGAGAGCGGTCAATCTTCAGGCGCGCGCGTGCCGCGAGCTCTGCACCCTTGTGCTGAGCCGTCATGGAGACTTCGAACGCCGCGAGCGGTCCCTGCCCCGTCGCTGCCAGGCGTTCGAGTGCAAGTCCGCCTGAGTCCATACCCGCAGCCCTGGCCTCCAATTGCAGTGCCATGGCCCCAAGCGGCTCGCGAATGCGCCCACTGATCTTCAAGTCATCGAAACTTGTCGTGTCGATGCGAAGGCGTTGAGCGGACAGCTT
>JBILGJ010000243.1:0-4917 GCA_044351125.1 Micropepsaceae bacterium | reverse complement strand
GTGCTCGCGGCACGACGTGTCGCGGCAAACCGCCATAAAACCCCCATTTGTGATCAAGCCTGTTAACCAAGGGTCAAGTGTTGGCGTCTTCATAATCCGTTCAGGAGACAACAGGCCGCCCGAGCAGCTGACGAGCCCGGACTGGAACCTTGGTGACGAGGTGATGGTCGAGGAGTTCGTGCCCGGACGCGAGCTGACTGTCGCCGTGATGGACGGCAAGGCGCTTGCCGTTACCGAGATCGTTCCGCGGACGAAGTTCTATGACTTCGACGCCAAGTACGCAGAAGGTGGATCCGAACACGTGGTGCCTGCGAAGCTGCATCCTGAGGCCTATCAGTCCGCGATGGAACTTGCGGAGAAGGCGCATGTCGTTCTGGGCTGCCGCGGCATCAGCCGCACTGACTTCCGCTATGACGACACGAAGGGCGAGCCTGGGCGGCTCATCCTGCTCGAGACGAACACGCAGCCTGGCATGACACCGACGTCGCTTGCGCCTGAACAGGCCGCTTACAAGGGCATCTCGTACCGGGCGTTGTGCCGGTGGCTTGTCGAGGACGCTTCATGCGGCAGGTAGGCGGCGGGGTGGATGACGAGGACGACGGCCCTGAGGGGTCGGCGCCGCGCCGGCGGCAGAAGCCACCTGCTGCGCGCACCCGTCCGCGCATCCAGCGGCCGCGCCGACGCGGGCAGCCGACCACATTCCTCGAGCGCTGGCAGCAGGGCCTTCGCAATGCCATGCGCTGGGGCGCGTTCTGGAGCGTCCTGATCGGTGTCTTGTTCCTCACGGTTACAATCGCGGGCCTGTTCTCGGGCGGACATGTGTCGGCGGCCATCGCTAGCGTGCAACGCGGCTTTGACGGAATGATGGCGGATGCCGGCTTCACGGTCGACGACATCAAGGTCACCGGGGCCGTCAACACCAGGGACGGCAATGTCACGCGCCTGCTGAATTTCCGGCGTGGCGACCTGATGCTCTATGTGGATGTCGACGAGGCCCGGGCGCGTGTCGAGTCGCTGCCGTGGGTGAAATCGGCGCAAGTGCGCCGGATCTGGCCCAATCGCGTGCAGATCAAGATCGAGGAACGTCGCCCGATCGCGCGCTGGCTGCACAATGACCGCCATTTCGTCATCGACAGCGATGGCCGCATCATCGGCGTGACGCATGCGCGGGGCTTCATTGCGTTGCCGCTCGTCACTGGAAAAGGTGCGCCTGAAGCGGCAGCGTCCTTTGTTGCGCTCGTGTCCACACAGCCGGAGTTGAAGTCGCGTGTGAAGATCGCCATCCGACGTGGTGAAAGACGTTGGGATTTACAGCTTGCTAACGGTGTTGGCGTACGACTTCCGGAAGAAGGTGCCGAGGCGGCGCTGACGGAACTCGTAAATCTCGATCGCGAACAAAAGATCTTCGCACGAGATATCCTGTCGATCGATCTTCGGTTCGCGAACAGGTACGTCGTCAAGCTGCCGCCAGGGTCACCTTTGATCGCGAAGACGGTCAAGGCCTCGGGCGGCAGGGATACTTGATGGGCGTACGGACAGGAAAAACAGGAAGAGGCCAGGCTCACTGGCCCAGCAAGGGCGGGATCATCGGGGCGATCGACATCGGGTCGACCAAGATTGCCTGCCTCATACTGAAACCCATCGAGCAGCGTGGTGCCGACGTCACACGTTTTCGTGTGCTTGGCCATGGCCACCAGGCCAGCCGCGGCGTGCGTTCGGGCAATGTCATCGACATCGCGGCCGCGGAAGCCGGCATCCGGGCGGCCGTTGAGCAGGCCGAGGAAATGGCCGGCGTGGTCCTAAAGGACGTGCACGTGGCGCTGTCCTGCGGGGCGCCGCGCAGCCAGGTCATCGGCGTTGAAGTGCCTACGACGGGCGGGGAAGTCAGCCCGGCCGATCTTTCCCGCGCCATCGCCATTGGACGCGCCCGGTTTCCCTCGTCGGATCGCGAGGTGCTGCACTGCATGCCTTCCAGCTATTCGGTCGATGGCGCGCGCGGGATCCGCAATCCCGTCGGCATGCTTGGTGACACGCTGGGCGTGAGCCTGCATGCCTTGAGTGTCGCGGCTGGCCCGCTGCGCAATATCGAGGCCTGCGTCGGGCGCTCGCACCTTGGCATCGCGGGGAAGGCGGTCAGCGCCTATGCCGCAGGGCTTGCCACGCTTGTCGCCGACGAGATCGACCTGGGCGCCACGGTCGTGGACATGGGCGGCGGCACGACGTCGATCGCCGTGTTCATGGATGGGGGCCTCGTGCACGCGGAGGTGCTGCCGATCGGCGGCAATCACGTGACCAGCGATATTGCGCGCGGGCTTTCGACCTCATTGTCGCAGGCCGAGCGGCTCAAGACCCTTTTCGGCAGCGCGGTCCCCGGCGCCAATGATGGGCGTGACCTGATTGCGGTCCAGCAGATTGGAGAGGATGACGGCGACGGCGAAAATTCCGTGCCGCGTTCGATCCTGACCGGCATCATCCAGCCACGCATCGAAGAGACCCTTGAACTGGTGCGGGATCGCCTGGCGGAAGCCGGCTTGTCTTCCATTGCTGCACGGCGCGTGGTGCTGACGGGCGGCGCAAGCCAGCTCAACGGTGTGCGTGAGATTGCGGCGCGCATCATTTCCAAGCAGGTGCGGCTCGGAAAGCCGACCTGCCTTGCCGATGCGCCGGAACATGTGATGGGGCCTGCGTTTTCGGCCTGTGCCGGGCTTGCTTCGTGGGTGGTGCAACGTCCGAAAGAGCTTTCGGCAACGGGTGCCGACGACATCGGCTCGGGATTACCATTCGTGCCGTCTTCGGCGGCGCGTGGCCTCGTTGGAATAAAGCGCTGGTTCAAAGAGAATTTTTAACCGGTTCCCCTGCAAGACTGTAACCACAAGAGACGCAAGAATGCGTCCGCATTGGTTGGGTGACTTCACGATCGGGAAGGTGGCACGAATGGAGAAATAGAAAATGGCCATCGACCTTATGTCAGCGGACTTCACGGAACTTCGCCCGCGCATTCTTGTGCTGGGTGTAGGTGGAGCCGGTGGCAACGCCGTCAACAACATGGTGACGTCCGGGCTTGAGGGCGTCGAGTTCCTTGTTGCGAACACCGATGCCCAGGCTCTTGTCCATTCGAAAGCCCAGCACCGCCTTCAGATCGGAGCCCTGCTGACGCAGGGCCTTGGCGCGGGTTCCCGGCCGGATATCGGCATGGGCGCAGCCGAGGAGAGCGCGGATGAGATCCGCCGGATCATGTCCACCAGCCACATGGTGTTCATTACTGCCGGCATGGGTGGCGGCACCGGAACGGGTGCGGCTCCCGTCATTGCGCGCATTGCCCGCGAGCTGGGGATCCTGACCGTTGGCGTCGTGACGAAGCCGTTTTCCTTCGAGGGTGCGCGCCGCATGCGCACGGCTGAAGAGGGCATCGAGAAGCTCAAGCCCTATGTCGACACGCTGATCGTGGTGCCGAACCAGAACCTTTTCCGCATCGCCAACGAGAAGACGACCTTCGCCAAGGCCTTCGAGATGGCTGACGAAGTGCTTTACGCGGGTGTGCGCGGCGTGACCGACCTGATGGTCATGCCTGGCCTTATCAATCTCGACTTTGCGGACGTGCGCACGGTCATCGGTGAAATGGGCACCTCGATGATGGGCATGGGCGAGGCCGATGGCGAAGAGCGGGCCACGTCTGCGGCCGAGGCGGCCATTTCGAACCCGCTGCTCGACGTGTCCTCGATGAAGGGTGCCAAGGGTGTGCTCATCAACATCACAGGTGGCATGGACCTGACGCTGTTCGAGGTGGACGAAGCTGCAAACAAGATCCGCCAGCAAGTCGATCCGGATGCCAACATCATCGTCGGCTCGACATTTGACGAGCGTCTGAACGGGCGCATCCGCGTGTCGGTCGTGGCGACCGGCATTGCCATGGAGAGCAAGGCTTCCACGAACACGACCCGCACTTCGGCTGCAGCCGAGACCGGCAAGCGCACCGCTGCTGCTTCCATCCCGGCCGCCCCGATCGCCGAGGCCCCGCGCGCCATCGCGCAGGCTCCCATTGCCCCATCGGGCCTTGCCGCGGCGCCGATTGCAGCGATCGACGCGGGCCATCCCGTGCACGCCATGCAGAGCGACATCATCCGTTCTGGTATCGCGCACGGCCTGGTGACCCCGCCAGTGGATCCGGCTGTCTGCCCGCCCGTCCAGCGCGGCTACGCCGAGATTGCGCCGGGTACGTTCGATCCGGCCCTGGTTGCGTCGATCGGTGCGGTCATTGCCGAGCAGCAGACTGCCGAGATCGAGCGCAGGGCGACACAGGCGCCTGTTGCGCAGCCTGCCGTTCCGGCCGAGACCCGCAAGTCGTCCGGCTTCAGCGTTTTCGGCATCACGATCGGCGGCACGTCGACGTCCCGCAAGACAACGACGGCTCCTGCGAGCCCGGCCCGCACGCCTGCTGCCTCGACCTCGACCCGTGGCCCGTCGCAGGCCCGGATCGTGTCGGCGCCGCTGCGCGACGGTTCGATCACGCGGGACCGGCAGTCCGAGACGCTCGCCGGCCTGTCGGATGACCAGCTCGACATACCGGCGTTCCTGCGTCGACAGAGCAATTGAGGTTTCGTTAACCAAATTGTGTCGTGGCCCCCTTGCTGCTGCCGTATGGGGCAGCCGGGTCCGGGCCACGATTCCTTCCCCTCGGTAGGGTGCGGGTTGTTCCCGCGTCCGGGGAGCTAGGATTCGGCTAGTTTTTTCGCAGTTTTCTGCCGTAATATTCGGAAACAAGAAGTTATTTCGAGCGATTCGGCCACACTGGTAGTACTTTCCTCGGCGATGGCTCTGCTCGCGCGATGATTGGGTGCTTCTGGCAACACTCGCGCAGGTAGGTCCGGCGGCTGTGCAGTCTTGAGGGGGATGCACTGTCCGGGAACCGCTTGGGGA
>JBILGJ010000242.1:0-4968 GCA_044351125.1 Micropepsaceae bacterium | reverse complement strand
ACCCGGCGAAACATTCACCTATCGCTTCAAGGCGCGGCAGTCGGGCACCTACTGGTATCATGCCCACTCGGGGACGCAGGAACAGGCCGGTCTCTATGCGCCGCTCATCATTGACCCCAAGGACGCCGACCCTGTCCAGGCACAGCGCGATCACGTGGTCCTGCTCTCGGACTTCACGACCGAAGACGGCAACGAGATCCTGCGCAACCTGAAGGGAAACCACGAATACTACAACCGCGGCCGGCGCACGACCGGCGACTTCCTGCGCGACATCCGTGAAAAGGGCCTGGGCCCCACGCTCAAGGACAGGGCCGACTGGGGCGACATGCGCATGGATCCGACTGATCTTGCCGACGTGTCAGGCTACACGTTCCTTGTGAACGGCAAGTCACCCGCCGGCAACTGGACAGGCCTGTTCACGCCCGGCGAGCGCGTGCGCCTGCGCATCATCAACGGATCGGCCATGTCATTCATGGACGTGCGCATCCCCGGCCTCAAGATGATTGTGGTGCAGGCCGACGGCCAGAACGTCGAACCCGTCGTGGTGGACGAGTTCCGCATCGCGCCGGCCGAGACCTATGACGTGATCGTGACACCGCGCGAGGACAAGGCCTACACGTTCTTCGCCGAACCCATTGACCGTTCCGGTTATGCGGCAGCGACCCTCGCGCCCCGCGAGGGGCTGCGCGGCGAGATCCCCGAGCGCCGCCCCCGCACCATCCTGACCATGGCCGACATGGGAATGGCCCATGGTGACCACGCTGGACACGGTGGACACGGCGACCATGGGGCTCACGCCGATCATGGCACCGGGGATGACAGCAAGCCCGGACGACCCGAGGGCTGGGCCGATGCGTCGACACCGACGGGCCAGCGCGCCCTGCGTTATGCCGACCTGCGTTCGCTCACGCCCCAGGGCGACACCAGAGCGGCCGAGCGCGAGATTACCGTCAGGCTTGGCGGTTCAATGAACCGGTACATCTGGACGCTCAACGGCCAGACAATGGCAGACGCCGAACCCGTTTCGCTGAAGTTCAACGAGCGCATCAAGCTGACATTCGTCAACGAGTCGATGATGGCGCACCCCATGCATCTGCATGGCATGTTCGTGCAACTGCTGAATGGACAGCCGCCCGAGCGACTGCCGAACAAGCACACTGTGATCATCGAACCGGGCAAATCCTACACCGTCATGCTGACAGCCAATGAACCGGGCGAGTGGGCGTTCCACTGCCACCTGCTCTACCACATGGCGTCAGGCATGATGACCAAGGTCACCGTGGGACCACTGCAGGGCGAGCAGCCCAAGGCGCATCATCCATGAGACAAATCCTGCTCATTCCGGCGGCGATTGCCTCGCTTGCAGCTGCCTCGGGCGGACAGGCCTCCGCAGACCAGTTCCACGACGCACACGGCCCCTCCCTCTTCTGGGCTGCCGGGGGCAAGATTGATGCGACCTCGCTTGACTGGTTGCCAGACCCTGAAACAGGCACCGTCATTCACTGGGATGCCTTCGCCTGGGCTGGAACCGATGACCTGAAGCTGCGCCTCGAAGCCGAGGGTGAAGCCCACGATGGCAACATCGAGGAAAGCACGCTGAAGACCCTCCTCTCCTTCAACGTCGATGAATTCTGGGACGTTCAGGCCGGCCTGCGCATCGACATGGAAGAAGGCGGCAGGACATGGGCCGCACTCGGCCTGCATGGCCTCTCCCCCTACTTCGTCGAGACCGATGCATTTGTGTTCCTCGATGGTGACGGCAATGCAGCGTTCGAAATCGGCTATGAAATGGACTTCGCGCTGACGCAGGACATGTTCCTGCAGCCTCACGTGAAGCTTGAGGCCTATGCGCAGGAAATCGAAACCCTGGACGTCGCCGAGGGCCTCGCCGCGCTCGAACTGGGACTGCAGTTGCGCTACGAGATAACCCGGAAATTCGCGCCCTATGTCGAACTCGTCTGGGAGCGCACCCTGGGCGAGACATCACAATTGCGCCAGTCTGAAGGCGAAGACGTCGAGAACACGACCTTGCGCTTCGGCCTGCGCTTCCGCCTTTGAACCAGGAGATAGATCCATGAAGACCATCCTTGCCCTTTCAACTGCCTTCGTGCTGGCGCTCTCGGGCGCAGCCAGCGCAGGCCCGGCCAAATCCCCTGCAGGACAGGAAGGAAGCAAGGCCAAGGTTACCCGGACGGTGAAGATCGAGATGACAGAGTATGCCTTCAGCCAGACCACCATGGACTTCAAGGCCGGCGAGACCGTGAAGTTCATCGTCTCGAACAAGGGCAAGCTGAAGCACGAACTCACAATCGGAACCGCCGAGGAACAGATCGCCCATCGCAAGGCCATGGAAGGCATGTCGTCATCCGCCCATGAAGGACATGGCGGCCACGAGGGCCACGGCGGACATGAAGGACACGGCGGCCACCATGGCATGAACCACGACATGCCCGCCGGTTCCGTCCACGTCGACCCCGGCGCGACGAAGGAATTCGTCTGGACCTTCACAACGGCGGGCAAGCTGCAATTCGCCTGCAACTATCCCGGTCACGCCGATCTGGGGATGGAAGGATCGATTGCCGTCAACTAGGGAAGTGGCGCGTCATGCCCGCCGCGGCAGATAACGCGTGACCACAAAACAGGCGACCAGCAACACCGCAGATGTCACCAGGCAGGCAATGATCCCGCCGGCCTGGTAGACAAGCCCCGACAGCAGCGTTCCACCGAAACGGCCAGCCGCATTGGCCGCATAATAGAACCCGACATCCTCGGCTGCCTTTTCCGATCCTGCATAGGCCAGGACCAGATAGGAATGGACAGACGAATTCACCGCGAAGGCAAATCCGAACAGCGTAAGCCCCGCGACCACGACAACGTCAGCCGGAAACAGGTCCGCGACAATCACGAGCGCGATGCCAACGGGAACGAAGGCAAGGATCAGCGACCAGGACTGCGCCGCCGGAACCTCGCGCGAAAGTCCATCGTCACTGCGTCCCGTGACCGACGGCGCCAAGGCCTGGACAAGGCCATAGAAGATTGTCCATGCGGCCAGGAAACCGCCGACCATCGTGAAAGTCCAGCCACTGGAATAGAGAAACACGGGTACCCCCACGACGAACCAGACATCCCGCGCCCCAAACAGCCCGATCCGCGCCGCCGCAAGAAGGTTGATGCCCGGCGACTTGGCGAAGAGCTCGCGCGCCGTTGCACTGGCCTTCGCCTTCCCCATCAGCGGCGGCAGCGCCACCACCACGCCCAGCAGGATCAGCGCCAGGATACCCGCCATCAGCCAGAGGGAAGGCGCAAACCCCAGGAATTGAAGCAGCATGCCACCCAGGAAGAACCCGAAGCCCTTCATCGCGTTCTTCGAGCCCGTGAACCAGGCAACCCAGCGGAACAGCCGCCCCGCATTGTCACCGCCCGCCGCAGCCTCGGTAAGCTTGATGGCAGACTTCGACGCAGTCTTCGTCAGGTCCTTGGCAACACCACACACGCCCTGCGCCACCACGACCCAGGCCACTGACAACGCTGCACTCCAGTCGGGCGAGACGGCCGACAGCAGGAGGAAACCGGCAATCTCTGTTGAAAGCCCGATCGTCAGCATCCGCGTGATGCCAAAGCGCGTGGCAAGCCAGCCACCGATGAAGTTCGCACCTACGCCTGCCGCCTCATAAAGGAGGAAGAGGAAAGCCAGTGTGAAAGGCGAGTACCCAAGCTGGTAGAAATGAAACAGGACCAGCATGCGCAACGCACCATCGGTCAGCGTGAAACCCCAATAGGCAGCCGTGACGGTCAGGTAGTTGAACATGATGTCCCTGTGGCTAAAGGCCGACGGCGTGCATGTGGCAGGCCAGATCAACCATGCGACAAGCATAGCCGATCTCGTTGTCATACCACGCATAGACCTTCAGCATGGTACCGTCGGTCACAAGCGTCGAGGGGGCGTCAATGATGGAAGAGCGCGTGTCTCCAGCGAAATCCGCCGACACCAGAGGACGCGTCTCGTAACCCAGGATCCCCGCAAGCGGACCTGCGGCCGCCGAGGCAAACAGGGCATTGATCTCGTCGGCCGTTACCGGACGACTGACCTCGAACACGCAGTCGGTAAGGGACGCATTCAGCACCGGCGCCCGCACGGCATGGCCATTCAGCTTGCCCTTGAGCTCCGGATAGATGAGTGCGATCGCTGTCGCGCTGCCCGTCGTCGTGGGCTGCAGCGACAGCATGGCCGAGCGCGCACGCCTGAGATCCTTGTGCGGCGCGTCCGTCACGACATTGGTGTTGGTCGGATCGTGGATCGTCGTGATCTGCCCATGCCGGATCCCGATTGCCTCGTGCACCACCTTGACCACGGGCGCAAGACAGTTCGTCGTGCACGACGCCGCGGTGACGATCGGGTGACGCGCAGGTTCGTAGAGGTGCTCATTGACACCAACAACGACGTTCAGCACTTCGGGTTCCTTCACGGGCGCCGCGACGATCACACGCTTTGCCCCGCGTCTGAGATGCCCGCGGATGGTCTCCTGCGTCAGGAATTTGCCCGTGCACTCAAGCACCACGTCGACGCCCATGTCTCCCCACGGGATGAGCGCAGGCTCGGCGTGGCTGGAAAAGCTGATGCGGTGGCCGTCGATATTGATGACTGCCTCGTCGACCGCAAACGGAACTCGCCAGCGGCCCTGCACGCTATCGAACTCGAGCAGGTGCGAAGTCGCCGCAATGCCACCCTTGACCTCGTTGACATGGACCACGTCCAGCCGGTTGCCGCGCCGGGGATCATCCATCGGCCGCAAGGCACCGCCCATGGCAGCCCTGAGCGCCAGGCGCCCAATCCGTCCCATTCCGTTGATGCCGACTTTCATCTCGCCTCCGCCCTGCGAAGGGCACTTGTCCCGCCATGGCCAGCAGGACCAGGAACACCCTCGCCTCTTCCTCGGCCCGAGAGATATCGGCTGTTTATGACAGTCT
>JBILGJ010000241.1:0-4969 GCA_044351125.1 Micropepsaceae bacterium | reverse complement strand
TATGGCGGGACTGGCCAGGCGGTGATTGCTGCGAACTGCCGGGCGGTGATGACACGTGACCGGGCGACAGAGCTGCGGTCGATGCTGGCTGATTGAGACGCATGCGGTTCGGGGTCGTTGCCTGGTGCGCCCTCGGTGCGCTTGTGGTGGGGCTGAAGGCCCATCTCGACCTGCGCGCGCGGGACAAAGCCGACATTGCGGTGCGCGCTGCGGGCGCTGTCTACCGGATCCCGTCTGCGATCGTGACCAACGGTGAGGGTTGGCGCGTCGACATGATGCGGCTTGCCGGGTGCTGGGATGTGCGGCATGCGGGGCTTTTGCCGGCTCTCGCGCCTGCGGCCAGCTGCAGCGAGGCGCGGGCGCTGGCACTGGACCTGGCAAAGCTCGAGGGGCGGCCTGCCGTCCTGTCCGCGCATGCGGTCGATGTCGTTTTCTGGACGCGCTTCGAGCCACCCGTCAGCCACTTGCAAGCGCTTGCGGCGCTGGTGGGGCGCGTTGGGCCACAGCATTCTTCGCGCTGGCAGCTCTACCGTCTCGATGAACCGGGGACGCCTTGGGTTTATCTTCTGACGCATGCACCGCGCACGGGAGCCGAGGTCGCGGACGCCTATGCGGGGCGCTGCTATCGGGCGGATATCGGCACCGACATCGGCATGACCTGCACGCTGGTCGAGCGGTTGCCGGGTGGAGGGGCGCTTGCGTTCTCGCTCGGGCCGGAGGGCGTGGTCGTGCTGCCGGATGTGCGGGCAGAGGCCGTGGCGCTGGCGCAAGGCTGGCGCATGTGATGCAGGCGCGTCAGGCGACGTGCACGAGCCTGCGGCCGAAGCTGTCGCCCCTGAAGAGCCCGATGAAGGCTTCCGGCGTCTTCTCTATGCCTTCGATGATCTCCTCGCGCCAGGTGAGCTTGCCCTCGTTCACCCATTCGGCCATCTGGCGACGGGCTTCGTCGAACTGGACGGCATGGTCATAGACAACGAGCCCCTCCATGCGCAGGCGCTGTGTGATGAAGGGCAGGGTGTGGCGAATGCCGCGGGGCTGCGTTGCGTTATACTCTGCGATCTGGCCCGAGATGACGAGGCGGCCATGGCGGCGCATGTTCAGGATTGCGGCATCGAGCATTTCGCCGCCGACATTGTCGAAATAGATGTCATAGCCCTTGGGTGCTGCGGCGCGGAATGCGCCCGCAAGGTCGCCGCAGGTGCGGTGATTGATGCCTGCGTCGAAGCCGATGTCCTTCAGGTAGGCGCACTTGGCATCCGATCCGGTTATGCCGACCACCGTGCAGCCCTTGATCCTGGCGATCTGGCCTGCTGTCGCACCTACAGTGCCCGCGGCAGAGGACACCAGCACCGTGCTGCCCGGGCGAGGCTTGCCCACTTCCAGCAGGCCGAAGAAGGCGGTCAGTCCGGGGATGCCGAAAAGGCCGATGGCCGCTGTCGGGGTGATCCTGCCCGTGTAAAGGACCGGGTCGAGGGCCTGGACGCCGCGACCGTCGGTGACGAGGTGTGTCTGCCAGCCGAAGCCGCCCCAGACGCGGGCGCCTTCCTTCAGTTTCTGGCTGCGCGAGGCGATGACCTGTCCGACGCCGGCGCTTTCGATCGTGGCGCCGATGTCGAGCGCTGGCGCATAGGAATCCCCCGACAGTCGCGAGCGCATGCCGGGGTCCACCGAGATGTGGTCGACGCGGATGAGGGCCTGGCCGTCCTGAAGGTCTGGCAGCGTCGTGTCTTCGAGCCGGAAGTCATCCGTACACGGAACGCCGTTGGGGCGCCTTGCCAGAACCCAGCGCCTGCCTGCCGTCATGGATGACCTCCGCCCGTTATCGAGGAGGCGCTAGACTGCCTTATCGGGTCCGATCCTGACCAGAGCCTTGCCGAAATTTTCACCCTTGAACAGACCGAGGAACGCATTCGGTGCGTTCTGCAACCCGTCGGTGACGCTCTCCTGCCACTTCATCTTGCCCTCGGCGATCAGCTTGCCCATCTCCTGGTAGAATTTCGGCAGAAGGTCGTAGTGGTTCGAGACAACGAAGCCCTCGATGCGCAGGCTCT
The DNA here is from genome assembly GCA_044351125.1 of Micropepsaceae bacterium. Taxonomy (GTDB): domain Bacteria; phylum Pseudomonadota; class Alphaproteobacteria; order Micropepsales; family Micropepsaceae; genus SZUA-430. The sequence goes on along the minus strand of JBILGJ010000241.1, from coordinate 2,918 downwards.
TGGGGATGGTCATGATGATGTTCCATGGCCCGGGCGCTGGTGCGGTGTTGTTGTATTGCTCGATCATGCCGCACATGGCGATGCGTCCGAAGACGCGCATGTGGTTGAGTGCGGCTTCGAGATGCTTGCCACCCACGTTTTCGAAGTAGACATCGATGCCCTTCGGGAAGGCGGCGCCCACGGCCTTGTCGAGGTCGGCTTCCTTGCGATAGTTGATCGCGCGGTCGATCCCGGCTTCCTTGAGCAGCCACTGGCATTTTTCGTCCGAACCTGCCGAGCCTACGACATAGGCGCCGTGCGCCTTGGCCAGCTGGCAGACGACCGAGCCCACGGCGCCTGATGCGGCCGAGACGAAGACCGTGTCCGTTGGCTTGAAGGCCGCAACCCGGAAGAGGCCGGCATAGGCGGTCATGCCCGGCATGCCGAGTGCGCCGAGGAAGCTCTGGATCGGGGCAAGCTTGGGGTCGATCTTCTGGGGCATCGCCATGGGGCCTACCACCGCGTATTCGCGCCAGCCCAGCATATGGCTCACGTAGTCGCCGACCTGCAGCGTTGCCCCCTTGCCGGCGGCGATCACCTGGCCGATGGCGCCGCCCTGGAGGGCCTGGCCGATCTGGAAGGGCGGCACGTAGCTCTCGCGGTCGACCATGCGGCCGCGCATATAGGGGTCGACCGACATCCAGATGTTGCGAACGAGGACCTCGCCGTCCTTTGGTTCGGCGACCGTCGCCTTTGCATATTCGAAGTTATCGGCGGTCGGCATGCCGACGGGGCGGCTCTTCAGACGAATTTCGTGTCCTGCCAAATTTGTCATTTATCGTCTCCGGGCGTTCAGGTGATGGCGTCAACCATGCCTTGTCGGCCAAAAGCACGGCGGCAGCAAGGGGCGGCCCGGACCGTGACAATGCTGCAACATTTCTTGAATTGGTGCGTCAGTCGCCCGAGTAGTGTAGGAGATCCGGAAAAGCCATGATGCAGTGCAAGGTGGGGTTGCGCTTCTACGTTACAGCGGGTGCGGGGTATGGGTTCGGACAACCGGGAAGAGGCAGGACGCGGCGAGATCAGGGCCGGCGTCATCGGGGCGGGTGCTTTTGGTCGCCTTCATGCCAGCAAATATGCGGCGCTGCCGGGCGTGAAACTCGTGGGTATTGCGGACGTGTCCGAAGTGCGGGCTCAGACGCTCGCGAATGATTTCGGCGTCACGGCCTTTGCCGGGTGGCGTGCGATGCTGCCGCATGTGGATATCGTGACCATTGCTGCGCCTGCGAAGTTTCATGGGGAAATCGGCGTTGGCTGCCTGAACCAGGGCAAGCACGTGTTCATCGAAAAGCCCCTGGCTGCCAACATGCGCGAGGCCGATGCGCTCGTGCGCGTTGCGGAAGCGCGCGGCGCCGTTCTGCACACGGGACACCAGGAACGCTTCGTCATGCGGTATCTGGGCCTGTTCGACGGCAATGTCACGCCAACGCGGATTGAAACGCACCGCGCCGCACCTTTTAATCCACGGAACACGGATGTCAGCGTCGTGCTTGACCTGATGATCCATGACATCGACCTCTGCCACCTGCTCAATCCTGCCGACATCGCCACGATCATGGCGAGCGAGCGGTCGCTGCCCTCGCGTTCGGACGAGGTGTCCGCAACGCTGACGCTGGTCGACGGGATGGAGATCAGCCTGTTTGCCAGCCGCATGGCCGAGGCGCGCAAGCGCTTCATGCGCGTGACCTATCCGGACGGAGAGATCCATATCGATTTCCTCACGCGCGCGATCACGAACACGACGCCGCGCAAGCTGAAGTCGCTGGACAGCAAGGGGGAGGCTGTGGACGGGATCCCGTGCCCCTCGGTCGATCCGCTCGGCCACGGTGTTGCGCAGTTCGTCCGTTCGGTGCGCGAGAACCTGCCCGCCGCCATACCGCCGCGCGAGGCACGTCGCGCACTTGATACGGCCCTGAAGATCCTCGACGCGGCCAAGACGCCACAAAGCCAGAAGAGACTTGTCAATGCCTGACCAGAAGACTCTTGATGCCCGCACCGCAGGCGCGGATGCGGGACCCATCCGTTTCTTTGACCTCGAGACACCCAAGGTGATGCTGCGCGCCGATATCGAGAAGCGCTGGCAGAAGATCCTTGATCATGGCGCTTTCATTGGTGGTCCGGAAGTTGGTGAGCTTGAGACCCAGCTTGCAGGCTGGGCGGGTGCCAAGCATGCGCTTGCGGTTGCCAGCGGAACGGACGCGCTGGTCATTGCACTGATGGGCGAAGAGGTGAAGGCGACGGATGCGATCTTCATCCCGGGCTTTACCTACAACGCCACGGCAAACGCGGTGCTTGTAGCGGGTGCGACGCCCATTTTCGTGGATGTCGATGCAGATACCTGCAACATGGATCCGGCCCATCTGGAGGCGCAGGTCGAGGCCGTGGCGCGCGAAGGAAAGCTCAGGCCGCGCATGGTGATTGCGGTGGACCTTTATGGCCTGCCTGCCGACTATCCGGCCATTCACAAGATTGCCCGCAAGCACGGCATGCTGGTCCTTGCCGACGCCGCCCAGAGCTTTGGCGGGGCGCAGAACGGCGTGCGCATCGGTGCCCTGACCGACATGACGGCGACGAGCTTCTATCCTTCCAAGACGCTGGGCTGCTATGGCGATGGCGGCGCAATGCTGACGGATGACACGGCCCGGTTCGAGCGCTGGTCGTCGATCCGCTGGCACGGCACGGATGCGGTCAAAAAGGAGTCCATCCGCGTTGGTGTCAACGGTCGTCTTGATTCCGTGCAATGTGCAGTGCTGCTTTCGAAGCTTACGGTGTTTGCCGACGAGATGAAGGCGCGTGACCGCATCGCGCAGCGCTATCGCAACGGGCTTGGAAACGGCGTGAAGATGCAGCGCGTGCCCGAGGGTTACCAGAATGCCTGG
>JBILGJ010000240.1:0-4985 GCA_044351125.1 Micropepsaceae bacterium | reverse complement strand
TGGCTTTGTCACGCAACGCGCGGAGCATCGCAACAGTGACTGACGCTACAACGCCTCAATCCACAATTGACGACGCCGAGATTGCCCGCTTTTCGGCACTCGCGGCCGAATGGTGGAACCCGCATGGAAAATTTGCGGTCCTGCACAAATTTAACCCGGTGCGCCTGCGGTACATCAGGGACAACGCCATCAGGCATTTCCAGCGCGACCCGTCAGCGGTGACACCCTTCAGGGACCTGCGCCTCCTCGATATCGGTTGCGGCGGCGGCCTGCTGAGCGAGCCCATGGCGAGACTGGGGTTCGAGGTCCTCGGGGCTGATGCGTCGGAAAAGAACATTCGGACCGCCTCAACCCACGCGGGCGAACAGGGGCTGCCCATCGACTATCGCGCGACCAGCGCCGAGCAGCTCGCCGCAGCCGGCGAACGTTTCGACGTGATCCTCAACATGGAAGTGATAGAGCATGTCGCCGACATCGACCTCTTCCTGGCGAGCTGCGCCACCATGCTGAAGCCGGGAGGCATCATGTTCGTGGCCACACTGAACCGGACGCTCAAATCCTGGGCGCTCGCCATCGTGGGCGCCGAATACGTGCTGGGATGGCTGCCGCGCGGCACGCACGATTGGAACAGGTTTCTCAAGCCCATGGAGCTCGACGCCGCCCTCGGGCGCGCCGGCCTGAACGGCCGCTTCGAGACCGGTGTTGTCTTCAATCCGCTGCTGAACGAGTGGAGCCCCTCGTCGGATACCGACGTGAATTACATGCTCGTGGCCGAGAAGCCCGCCTGATCTCAGGAATCCGTGCGCGGCAGTCCCGGGATCGGCGCCACAGGAATGCCTTCCTCGATAAGGTCCCGGGCCTCGTTAAGGCTCGCCTCGCCGTGCACGATCCGCTCCTCGGCATCGCCATAATGGATCGCACGCGCAACCTCCGGGAACTTCTCGCCGACATATTCGGAGTTCGTCTCAAGATGCTCGCGCACCCGGGTTGCCCACGCCTGCATCGCACGCGCCTGGTCAGCCGCATCCGAAAGGGCGGCACGCTTGGACACGGCCGGCGCCATGGGGGCCTTCGAGACGTTTTTCGAATTGCAGGTCGGGCAGACGAGCAGCCCCTTCTTCTCCTGCTTGTCATAGGCCGCACTGTCGCGAAACCAGCCCTCGAACGAGTGGTTCTTCTTGCAGACAAGTTGATAGCAGATCATGGCACTCCAGGATCCCCGTTGCGGCCCGCACAGGCATTCACCCTCGAAGATGGCGACACGGCGCACAGGCTGCAAGGGTTCACCATGCCACCGCGCCCCGGTTAACACCGCGTAAAGGTCAGGATTCGCCTCCCGCGTGTGGGCCTCACGCTACGTCAGGCGCAATGGACACCGAGATCGGCTTGTCGTGCTGGAGCGACGGGATGCGCCCCCGGGCGTCCGCCACGCGCTGCGGGTCGATGTCGGCGGTGATGACACAGGGATCCGTTCCGGCCTCGGCAATGATCTCGCCCCACGGCGCCACAATAAGGCTGTGGCCAAATGTATGGCGTCCGTTCGGATGATGCCCGCCCTGTGCCGGAGCGAGCACATAGCAACCCGTCTCGATCGCCCGCGCCCGCTGCAGCACATGCCAGTGGGCAATACCCGTGGTGTGCGTGAACGCGGCCGGGATGGTCAGGAACGAGGCCCCGGCCTGCGCCAGCGCCCGGTAGAGTTGCGGGAACCGCAGGTCATAACACACGCTGAGCCCCAGCATCCCCCACGGCAGCCGCGCCAGCACGGCGCGTTCCCCACGCCTGAAATTGCGCGACTCGCGATAGGTCTCGCCATTGGGCAGGTCGACATCGAACATGTGGATCTTGTCATAGGTCGCAACCACCTGCCCGCCCGGACCGATCAGGAAGGACCGGTTCGCGCATTGCCGGTCGCCCACCTTGATCGCCATGGACCCGATCAGCAGCCACACGCCAAGCTCCTGCGCCAGCGCCCTGAGACGGCGCAGCGACGGATCGTCCTCCTCGGTATGGACTTGGGCAAACAGCCGATCACTCTCAGCTTCGAAAAGCACGGTGACCTCGGGCGTGGCAACGAACGCCGCGCCGCGGCCATGGGCCTCGCGGATCAGGGCCTCGGCGGACCGGAGGTTTTCGGACACATCAACGCCTGTGCGCATCTGCACGCAGGCGGCACGAAAGGTCTGGTTCATGGCCTCAGACTAGATCGGCCGGGCGCAAAACGGAACAGGTCTCAGCCGCAAGCCTTCTTCAGCAGCGGATCAAGTGCGCCCTGGTCATCCAGCGCGTGCAGGTCGTCACACCCGCCCACATGCGCACCACCGATGAAGATCTGCGGCACCGTGTGGCGCCCGCCGGCACGCGCCGTCATCTCCGCGCGCTTGGGGGCATCCATGCCGACATCGATCTCGGTGAAGGTAACGCCCTTGCGGCGCAGCAGGGCCTTGGCGCGGTGGCAATAGGGACAAAGCAGTGTCGTGTAGATCACGATCCCGCTCGCGGGTTCCTGTGTCTGTGCACCACCTTGGCTGCTCATCGAGATTTCTCGCCTGCTCCGGTTCCGCGGGGCCGCCGCCAATGAAGGATCGCGCGCTCCCGCCAGACAGATTTATAGCACGATTTCAGTTACTCAAGGGGCGCACAACGCGCGCCAGTGTGATGATCGACACGCTTTGAGCCCCAGCCCTGTGCAGGGCCTTTGCGCAGGCCGTGACGGTCGCACCGGTCGTCAACACATCATCAACGATGACGACCCGCCGTCCCTCAACAGCTGACCGCGCTTCGGGCGGAACGCGAAACACATGGGCCACATTCTTCAGTCGCGCCCGCGCCGACGCCATGGCCCCCTGGCTCTCGGTCGCCCGGTGCCGCACAAGGACGTCCGCCCGCACCACCGCCGGACTGCCGCGGGCCAGACCATGCGCCAGCAATCCGGCCTGGTTGTACTTGCGCATGAGAAGGCGCCGCCAGTGCAGGGGCACCGGCACGATCATGTCGGCCGCCGCAACCTCGGGCCGGGCGACGGCCTGCATCCAGCGCACCAGAAGCGGACAGAGCTCCAGGCGGTCGGCATGCTTGAACCCCAGGATCAGCTCACGGCTGCCCTCGTCGTAGGCGATCGCCGAACGCAGGCGCTCGAACACCCTCGGCCTGGCAAGGCAAGCCCCGCAGCGCACCGCCGGTCCCAGCGCATGGGGAAAGGGGATCCCGCACTGGTCGCACCATGGCGCCGACAGGAACCGGACGCCATTCCAGCAGTCGGCGCAGACAGACTGCGGCTCTCCAACCGGCACCCGGCAGCGCAGGCACAACGGCGGCAGGATCGCATCGAGCACACTGCGTCCGGCAGAAATCAGGCCTTCCCGGGCCCGCAAGAGGCCCGGCAGCGAAGACAGATCCATGATCCGGCACCTCCTCTCGGGTGACTTGGAGCCTTCAGACATGCAAACTGCAGCCACGATGCAGAACGTTCCCCGGATCTTCGACGAAAGCCTGAGACGCAGCCGCAAGCTGCGGGCGGCCGCCCGCGCGCACGAGGCCGATTTCCTGCACCAGGCCGCAGCAACCGAGATCACAGACCGGCTGCGCGCCATAAACCGGAACTTTCCGGCATTCGTATGTCACGGGGCGCCCGATGTGTCGCAACACATCGCGCCCTCCGCCATCGCAACCGACATAACACCCGCCTCCCCGCTGACGCAGGTCGTGTTCCAGGAGAGCGGAATTCCCTTTGCGCCAGCCTCGCTCGATGCCTTCGCGAGCATCCTGACACTTCATGCCCTGAACGACCTGCCGGGAGCGCTGTTACAAATCAGGCGCGCCCTCAGACCCGATGGGTTCTTCATCGCCGCCCTGTTCGGTGCACGCACGCTGGTCGAACTGCGCAGCGCCTTCATGCAGGCCGAAAGCGAACTGCGGGGTGGCGTCTCTCCGCGCATCGCGCCCCTGCCCGACGTGCGCGAGGCCGGTGCCCTGCTGCAGCGCGCGGGCTTCGCCCTGCCCGTCGCCGACACGGAGGACTTCACCGTGCACTATGCCGACCCCTTCAAGCTCTTCCGCGACCTGCGCCTGATGGGCGAGACAAGCATCCTGCACGACCGCGACCGGCGCTTCCTGCGCCGCGATGTACTGATGCGGACGCTCGAACTATGCACGCGCAATCATGCAGACAGCGAAGGGCGCATGAAGGCAAGCTTCGAGATCATCTACCTGTCTGGCTGGGCACCCCATGAAAGCCAGCAGAAGCCTTTGGCCCCCGGAAGTGCGACCACCCCCCTCGCCCACGCGCTCAGGGATGTGGGCCGGAAGCGAACCGACTGACAGTCGGGCTGTCGGCGGGTGCCACCTACTTAGCCGTGATTGCAGCCTCGATGTAATTGTACATCGCGTTCGTCTGGCTGGTGAAATACTCGACCGCCCCGACAACGGCGAGAAAGATCATGCCAACCATGATGGCGTATTCGATGGCTGTCGCGCCGGACTCATCGGCCGCAAGGCGTCGAAGGAATGACCAGTTCGGCTTCATGCGGCGTCCGGGCTGAATGACAGGGCAGCAGCATGATCCAAACCGCTTAAAGTCCTGTAAAAAGTGGCATCCCAATCGTTCAGGCCCGCGCACAAGCTTCAAGCAGTTCCCGCACACGCGGCATGAGCGGCAGGTCGGCGGGCGGCACCGCATACCGGCCGAGGTCCGCCGCACCGACCCAGGCATGGCGCTGCCCTTCCTGGGGGACAACCTCGCCAACCCAGCGTCGGCACAGGTAAAGCGGCATCAGAAGGTGAAATTTCTCATAACCGTGCGAGGCAAAATGAAAAGGCTCGAGTGCCACCTCCTCAACGATCAGGCCAAGTTCTTCCCGCAGCTCACGGACGAGCGACTGCTCCGGACGCTCGCCCGGCTCGACCTTGCCGCCCGGAAATTCCCAGAGCCCCGCCATCGATTTTCCCTGCGGCCGCTCGGCAAGCAGCAATCGACCCTGCGGGTC
>JBILGJ010000239.1:0-5000 GCA_044351125.1 Micropepsaceae bacterium | reverse complement strand
GCGGCCGCGACACAGCAGCCTTGCTCGCCATCGATCTCGCAACCGGCCAGCGCAAGGTCGTGGGTGAAGACCGCCGGGCAGACGTGGGTTCAAGCATCACCGATCCGGAGACGGGCAGGGTTCTGGCCTACGGCGTCGACTATCTGAAAAGCGAATGGCGCACCGTCGATCCCTCCGTGCGCGCCGACATCGACTTCCTGAATCGCTCGCTCAAGGGCCAATGGAGCGTGCAAAGCCAGACACGCGACAACAATGTCTGGATTGTCGGCAATGATCCGGTGACAGCCCCCAGCAGCGCAATGGTCTATGACCGCAAGGCAAAGACCCTGACCGAGCTCTACGTCGGCAGGCCCGCGCTCGCGGGTGCGCCGCTGCCGGATGTGTGCCCGGTCGAGATCAAGTCGCGCGATGGCCTGACGCTGGTCTCCTACCTGACCTTGCCCAAGGGCAGCGACACCAATGGCGACTGTCGCCCCGAGCAGCCTGTACCCCTCGTGCTGAACGTTCACGGCGGGCCGTGGGCGCGCGACGGATATGGGTATGATGCCGAAAGCGTATGGCTCTCCAACCGCGGCTATGCCTCGCTCCAGGTCAATTTCCGGGGCTCCACGGGTTTCGGCAAGAATTTCGTGAACGCCGCCGACAAGCAATGGGGGCGCAAGATGCATGACGACCTCATCGACGGCGTTGATTGGGCGATCAAGCAGGGCATCGCCAAGGCCGACAAGGTGGCGATTTACGGCGGCTCCTACGGCGGTTATGCAACATTGTGGGGAGCAACGAACACCCCGGATCGCTTTGCCTGCGGTGTTGCGATCGTGGCCCCCTCCAACCTCAACACGCTGCTCGAGAGCGTCCCGGCCTATTGGGAATCCTATAAGGCGCAGCTCTACCGTCGTGTCGGTGACCCGCGCACGCCGGAAGGTCGCGCCCTGCTGAACGAGCGCTCGCCCCTGACCTACGTGCAGAATATCTCGAAGCCCTTGCTGATCGGGCAGGGTGCCAACGACCCGCGCGTGAAGCAGGCCGAGGCCGACCAGATCGTCAGTGCCATGCAGGCCAAGAAGATCCCCGTGACCTATGTCCTCTACCCGGATGAAGGCCACGGCTTCGCGCGCCCCATGAACCGCACGTCGTTCTACGCTGTCTCCGAAGCCTTCCTCTCGCAGTGCCTCGGCGGCCGCTTCGAAGCCGTTGGGAACGACTTCCGCGGTTCGACCATCAAGGTACCCCACGGCGCCGAATTCGTGCCGGGCCTCAAGGAAGCGCTCGCCACGACGGGCAAGTAATCCCGCTCAACGCCAACATCGTGCCCCCGCCGCAAAAGTGGGGGCACGAGCCCGCCGCGGACCTGTAACCGACAGCAGCAGACCGCTAGCCTCCTCAAGTGTGAGGCGTGCCAACAGTCCCGGCCGTTGTTTCCGGGCCGCGACGCTCATTCATCATCCTGCACCCCCGAAAACCGTCAGCCTGCCTCGCAAGCGGGGCCGGTCAACCATGTGTTCCGCAGATTTGCGGCATGAAAAATATCTCTCACAAAACATATTGTAAAAGGAACTAATCGTTGTATATATACAATAATACGATATAAGAGCACTCATGCTGTTCAACCGGATCAGTCTTTTCAGGAGGGAGCGGGGCCTGTCCCGCAAGGAGCTGGCCGACCTCGTCTCCGTGAACCCGCAAACGATCGGGTACCTGGAGCGCGGGGACTACCGGCCCACCGTCGAGCTCGCCTTGAAACTCGCCCACGCCTTTGGCGTCAGCGTCGAGACGCTCTTCGCGCTGGAACCATTCCCCTCGCTGGCCGAACAGCTGGACCCGAACAAGCCTGCAAAGGAGCACAAGCATGACGACGTTTAGAATGGGCCCGACGGCCAGCCGCATGATCGGCCTCTACGCACTTGTCGCGGTGCACGGCTGGTTTGTGCTCGAGTACGCCTATCCGTCCGCAGGCGAACAGTTAGCCCTCGCGCTCTCGGTCCTGAAGATTTCCGGGCTTCTGGCGACCGCGATCTTCGTGATGGGAACCTTCGGCGCCATGGCCTACGCCGCCGATCGGGAGCTCGACGAACGCGAACTGGCCCAGCGCAACAGCGCCTTCGTGAGGGCGTACGAGTACCTCTTCGTGATGCTGCTTCTGCAGAGCGTCATCCCGGAAGGCGTGGCCAAACTGCTCAATACCGAACTGACGGTCACCTTCATGCAGGATTTCGTCCTGCTGTTGTTCGCGACCGCCTTTGTCTTGCCCGGCTTCCTTCTCGCCTGGCGCGCGCGGAGGGACTGACGCCACCCTCTCGCGCAGCAGCCGGTCAGGGAAATCGCTACTTCTTGCCAGCGTCCGGGGCAAGCACTTCAGTTGCAATGACGATGGTAACCTCGTCAGGCACAGCTGGCGCATAGAGCCCAAGCCCCAGGTCGCTGCGCTTCACCTTGGCCGTGGCCATGAACCCGATGCGCTCCACATTCTCGAACTTCGACGTCGCGACCACGTCGAACGTGATCGGCTTGGTCACGCCCTTGACCGTGAGGTTGCCTGTCAGCTTGCCCGTGGTCGCGCTTGTCTTGACGGCCTTCGTCGACTTGAACGTGATGGTTGGGAATTTCTTGGCGTCGAAAAAATCCGGGTTCTTCAGATGGTCGTCGAACTTCGGTACGCCGGTCCAAAGGCCCGATACATCCAGCGTGACATCCACGCTGCTCTTGACCGGGTCGGCAAAATTCAGGTCGATCTTGCCATCATACTTGGTGAAGAACCCCGACAGCGTGACGCCGGCCGTGTGTATCCAGTCGAACCGGACCTGGGTGTGGGTTGGGTCGAGCTTGTAGGAGGCGGCAGAGGCAACCGATGAAGCAAGCAGCATTGTGGCAACGGCAAGGGCCTTGAGGCGCATGGCAACTCTCTCCTGAAAATGAGGGTCTGTGCCGCGGATAATGGTCCATTCCCTTCGTGTTTCAAGCCGCAAGGGTCGCGATCCCCGCTTTTGTTGCGAAACCATTGCGTGCTCATGCGTACTGACCGGGCCAAGGTTGCGCCGCGATTGCAGCGCGACCGGCGCAATTCACGCGGCAACAGCGCTCAATAGCGGTCATCCAGCGCAAAGATCGGCTTGCGTCGTTTCCACGCTCCGTCTGTGAAATCCGGGAAGTCGACCGTTCGGTTGCCATCTGCAATCGACATTTCCGAAAGCGGCGTGATCGCGCTCCAGGCCACGGCGTCGTAGATGTCGATCGGCATTGGCTCAGCCCGCTTTAGCGCCTCGACAAAGGCATGCACGACAAAGAAGTCCATCCCGCCATGCCCGGCCCCCTCGGCCTTCGGCGCATATTTCTTCCAGAGCGGATGGTCATGGCGTTCGAGCCAGGCCTTGTCGGGTTCCCATCGGTGCGGCGTGGGCGACTGGCCCTCAATGTAGATCGAGTCGTTCACGTCCATCCAGATCCCTTTCGTCCCCTGCACGCGGAAGCCGAGCGAGTAGGGGCGAGGCAGCGAGGTATCGTGGCTGAGCAGGATCGTCTCGCCATTGGCACATGTGATCTGCGTCTGCACCACGTCTCCCAGCCGGAAGCGCGTCTTTGCATTGGGGTGGTCCGGCGCCTCGCGCGCCAGATACGCGTTGAGGCCACGCGCCTTGCTGGCATGGCTCGTCAGGCGCAGGAAACGGTTGCCGCGATTGATGTTCGCCTGCATGGCGCATGGCCCGATCCCGTGACTGGGGTACAGGTCGCCATTGCGATCGACCGAATGCTGCGTGCGCCAGCGTGCTTCGGACCAGCCCCTCTCGCCGAACTCCACACCCCCGCCATAGGCCTCGCCCGGGATGCCGGCATTGAACTTCACCGCACGCAGGTCGTGCTGGTATCCGCCTTCCAGATGCACGATCTCGCCGAACAGCCCCTGCCGCGCCATGTGCAGCACCGCCATCACGTCGCGCCGGTAGCACACATTCTCGAGCAGCATGTAGGGCGTGCCCGTCTCGGCCTGCGCGCGCAGCACCGCCCAATGGTCTTCAAGCGTGATGCCCGCCACCACCTCGCAGGCCACCGCGACTTTCGCGCGCATCGCAACGATCGCCTGTGGCGCATGCAGCTCCCATGGCGTGACGATGAACACTGCATCAAGCCCCGCCTTTGCCAGCATCTCCTGCCACGCATCGGGGCTGCCCGTGTAAACCGCGGGCTTCGGCTGCCCCGCTTTTTCGACTTGGGCCAGTGCCCGTTCGATCATGAAGGGATCGATGTCGCAGATCGCCGTTATGGCAACATCATCGCGCCTGAGCAGCTCGGCCAGGTGAACCTGTCCCCGCATGCCAACGCCCAGGATCCCGACCTTGAGCTTCTCCCGCCGCATCCGCCGCACGCCCCGCGGCCGCGCCTCGGCCACCGAACTTGCTGCAAGACCCGCAACGCCAATGATGAACTGCCGCCGATCCATCCCTGCCTCTCCCGCCTTTGTCGGCACATCATGCCACAAACCAACCCCCACCCGTCATCCCCGCCGAGGCGTCAGCCAGGAGCAGGGACCCAGAGTTGAAGGCAGGCAGAGAGCCACGCATCGCGCGGCGTGACGATGACTATGGTGTCTGCGTCGCTGCAATTCCTGCTGAAGAGCGCACGTCTCAAAGGGTGATCAAGCGCGCGCCATCAATGGCCGAAACAAGGGGGAAGTGGCGGATGGGGTGAGATTCGAACTCACGGTACGTTGCCGTACTCCGCATTTCGAGTGCGGTGCGATAGACCACTCTGCCACCCATCCGTAAGCCACAAGGTCGGGGCGTGGTCGCCTGAAGGGCCGGATCAATAGCCGAGGGCGCGGCGCTGTGCAACGGGGTTCCGGCGCGCCGGAAACCCCAAGGGCTCAGGCCGCCGCCATGGCCATGTTCGCCCCGATCCGCTCACGCAGATCCCTTGGTACGGCTTCATAGAAGGTGGGGCGCTGGACGTTAAGCCTCTGGCGGGCCGCCTCAAGCGGTTCGGACAGGAGCTGGATATAGTCCTCG
>JBILGJ010000238.1:0-5014 GCA_044351125.1 Micropepsaceae bacterium | reverse complement strand
TTGCGCCCATAGGTGTAGGGTTGCGTCTCGTTCTCGAGCGCGTCAACCGTGCGGTGCAGGATGGTCGAGGCGTGGTAGACGGGCGGGTTCACCGCGCCGTTCTGTGAAAATGGATCTCGTCCTGCCGTTACGATCCGGGTAGCCGGTCGCCGGGTTCCACTGCTTGATTTGGACATGGGGCCCGGATTTCCTCTATGTAGTCACCGAAGATGTCAGGGTGCCGCATTTGAGGGGTGCCCGGCAATGCTGATTGAAGGGGTTTTGCATGCGCTTTGTCCTGCGGTCCATCACGGCCACGCTTGTTGCCTTTGCCGCATTTTCCGGTGTCGCCGAGGCTTCAAAATCGCCAACGGTCGAGCGCATCAAGAAGAACGGCTTCCTGCGGTGCGGCGTCAACGAGGGGCTGACCGGTTTCGCAAGCCCCGACGCCAAGGGAAACTGGTCGGGATTTGACGTGGATTTCTGCCGGGCTCTTGCCGCCGTGATCCTGAACGATCCGTCCAAGGTCAGGTATACGCCGACCTCGGCCAAGGTCCGGTTCACGGCCCTCCAATCAGGTGAATTCGACATCCTGTCGCGCAACACGACCTGGACCATGAGCCGCGACGTGCAGCTCGGGCTCGAGTTCATTGGGGCGACCTACTATGACGGGCAAGGCTTCATGGTGCCGAAGAAGCTGAAGGTCACCTCGGCCAAGCAGCTCAATGGGGCGACGGTCTGCACAAATACCGGGACCACGACCGAGCTGAACCTTGCGGATTATTTCCGTGCCAACAACCTGAAATACAAGATCGTTGCCTTCGAGAAGAATGCGGAGGTGCTGGCGGCCTATGACAATGGGCGCTGCGATGCCTACACGACCGATGCCTCGGGCCTCTATGCGGAACGTCTGAAACTGAAGAACCCCAGCGACCACGTCATCCTGCCCGAGATCATCTCGAAGGAGCCCCTGGGGCCGGCCATCAACCATGGTGACCAGCCATGGGGCGATGTGGTGCGCTGGACGCTGTTCGCCCTGATCAATGCCGAGGAGCTGGGTGTCACATCGAAGAATGTCGACCAGATGATGAAGTCAGGCAATCCCGAGATACGCCGCCTGCTCGGGGTCGAGGGTGCTTTCGGTGAGAGCCTTGGCCTTTCGAAGGACTGGGCTGCGCGTGCGATCCGGAAGGTGGGCAACTATGGCGAGATCTTCGAGCGCAACCTGGGGCAGGGTTCGCAGCTGAAGATCAGGCGGGGCGTCAATGCGCAGTGGAACAAGGGAGGCGTGCTTTACGCGCCGCCGATCCGCTAGTCCATGGCAAGGCAATCAGCACGCCGCGGCGGGTCCATCCGGCCGGGGGATGTTCTTTATCAGGTCGCATTGCTGGCGGTGGTGATTGCCGTCATTGCCGGCATGGCATGGAATGCGTCACATGCGCTTGAGCGCCAGAACATCGCATCCGGTTTCGGCTTTCTCGACAACACTGCCGGGTTCGATGTCGTGCAGACCCTGGTCTCGTACGACGAGACATCGACCTATGGGCGGGTGCTGCTCGTTGGAATTCTGAACACGCTGCTGGTGGCGGTGATCGGTGTCGTGCTGGCAACGCTCATCGGGCTTGTGGTCGGCATCGGGCAGCTGTCGTCGAATTGGCTCTTCGCCCGGCTATGCCGGGCCTATGTCGAGATCCTGCGCAACATCCCGCTGCTGCTTCAGATTTTCTTCTGGTACTTCGCGGTGCTGCGCGCCTTGCCAGGTCCGCGAGAGAGCTGGTCGCTGGTGGGGGCAGCCTTCCTGAACAACAGGGGTCTCTACCTGCCGAAGCCACTCGCGGGGCCTGGCTTCGAGGTGGTTGTGCTTGCTCTTGCGGGCGGGCTGATCGCGGCAGCAATCTTTGCGCATGTACAGAGGCGAAAGCGTGAGGAAACCGGCCGCACGGGTCCAGTCTGGCGCCATGTCACGGCGCTATGCCTGTTGCCCCCGGTGGCAGCCCTTGCGGTCATGCAGTTCCCGCTCAGCTTCAGCTGGCCTGAACTGGCCGGGTTTGACTTCGAGGGTGGCTTTACCGTGCTGCCCGAGTTGATCGCCCTGGTGGTCGCGCTTGCGACCTATACCGGCAGCTATATTGCCGAGATCGTGCGGGCGGGTATCCAGGGTGTTTCAAAGGGGCAGGTTGAAGCCTCGCAGGCATTGGGCCTCAGGCGTGGAGAGGCCTTGCGGCTGGTTATCATTCCCCAGGCGCTGCGCCAGATCATTCCCCCGCTGACAAGCCAGTACCTGAACCTGACCAAGAACTCGTCGCTGGCTGTTGCGATTGCCTATCCGGATCTTGTTTCGGTGTTCGCGGGTACGACCCTGAACCAGACCGGCCAAGCCATCGAGATCATCGCCATCACCATGGCCGTTTATCTCACGTTCAGCCTTCTCACGAGTGCGGCGATGAACGCCTATAACCGGCGCATCGCGCTGACGGAGCGATAGGTCCATGGGCGCCCCCCGAAAGCCGCCTCGCCGGCAGTTGCCCGGTCCAATCCAGTGGATGCGGGAGAACCTTTTTTCCTCGGTGTTCAACAGCATTCTGACGCTGTTGGCCCTGCTGCTCATCTACCAGACGGTCGTCCCCTTCATCCAATGGGCTGTCATTGATGCTGCGTGGTCGGGCAAGAGCCGCGATGCCTGCCTTCCGTTTCCCGATGGCGCCTGCTGGCCCTTCATCATCGAACGCTCGGGACAGATCGTCTATGGCTTCTACGAGCAGGCTGAACGCTGGCGCGTGGATATCGTGTTCCTGCTGCTTGGTGTAGGGCTTGCCTGGCTGATGGCGCCACGTTTGCCGTCGAAGGCTCTTGTCGGGGCCTTGATGGTGACCATCTTTCCTTTTGCAGCCTTCGTCTTGCTGGTTGGCGGGTTTGGTCTTCCGGTCGTTCCCGTCGAGCGCTGGGGCGGTCTGATGATCACGCTGGTGGTTGCGGTGACTGGCATCGTGGCGTCGTTGCCGCTGGGGATCCTGCTGGCACTGGGGCGGCGGTCAGAGCTTCCCGTGGTGCGGAGCCTGTCGATCGCCTTCATCGAGCTCTGGCGCGGCGTGCCACTGATCACGGTTCTGTTCATGGCGGCGAACATGCTGCCGCTGTTCATGCCTGACGGGATTACCATCAACAAGCTGCTCAGTGCCCTTATCGCGGTGGCGCTGTTCTCGTCAGCCTATATGGCCGAGGTTGTCCGCGGTGGCCTGCAAGCCGTCGGCAAGGGGCAGTACGAGGCGGCGGCGGCCTTGGGGCTTGGCTATTGGCGCACCATGCTGTTTGTCATCCTGCCCCAGGCCCTTCGCCTCTGCCTGCCGAACATCGTTGGCAATTTCATCGGGTTGATGAAGGACACATCGCTGGTTTCGATCATCGGCTTCCTTGACCTCCTGGGCATCATACAGGCGGGCAATTCCGACGCCGACTGGGCGACGCCGAACACGGCGATGACCGGCTATGTGTTCCTGGGTTTGGTGTTCTGGGTTCTGTGCTTTGGCATGTCGCGCTATGCGCGGACGCTTGAAACAAGACTGCAAGGTGGAGACGCCAGATGACTGCGACCACGGACACGGCCCTGGCCGTCGAGATCATCGGATTGAACAAGTGGTTCAAGTCGTTCCACGTGCTGCGCGATGTCAGCCTTGCTGTGCCGCAGCGCGAGCGCGTCGTGATCTGCGGGCCTTCGGGATCGGGAAAGTCGACGCTTATCCGCTGCATCAACGGGCTGGAGCGCCATGAAGAGGGACGGGTCATCGTCGAGGGGGCAGAGCTGACCGGCGATGTTGCGCACACTCAGGCCGTGCGTGCGAATGTCGGGATGGTGTTCCAGCAATTCAACCTTTTCCCGCACCTGTCCGTTCTCGACAATTGCACGCTTGCTCCCCAATGGGTCAGGAAGATGCCGCGCAAGGATGCCGAGGCGCTTGCCATGCAATATCTCGAGCGGGTTCACATTCCCGAACAGGCCCACAAATATCCGGGTCAGTTGTCGGGCGGCCAGCAACAGCGCGTGGCGATTGCGCGCGCGCTGACCATGCAGCCGAGAATCATGCTGTTCGACGAGCCGACGAGTGCCCTCGACCCTGAAATGATCAAGGAAGTGCTCGAGACGATGGTCGAGCTTGCGGATACCGGCATGACCATGCTGGTCGTTACGCATGAAATGGGCTTTGCAA
Organism: Micropepsaceae bacterium; assembly: GCA_044351125.1. Classification (GTDB taxonomy): domain Bacteria; phylum Pseudomonadota; class Alphaproteobacteria; order Micropepsales; family Micropepsaceae; genus SZUA-430. The sequence continues at coordinate 830 of JBILGJ010000238.1, read as the reverse complement.
AGACGGTTGCCGACCGTATCGTGTTCATGGATGCAGGTGAGATCGTCGAGATTGCGCCCCCGTCGGAGTTCTTCTCGAACCCGAAGAACGCGCGCACGAAAGAGTTTCTTGGCCAGATCCTGCGTTAGGCGTCTTGTCCAACGGAGGTTTGTCATGCGGGTGCTTCTCGTGTCCTGTGCGGTGGTTCTGTCTTCAGCGAGCGCAGTAGCAGCAAAGTCGCCGGTGCTTTATTCCGGCAGCTGGACGGGAACGATGGTCCAGGCGGGTGATCCCAAGCCTGAAAGCTATCCCATGCGGCTCACGTTCAAGGGCGAGGGGGGTGAGACCTCCTATCCTGCGCAGGGGTGCAGTGGCGTGCTGACGCCGATCGGATCGACAGGCGATGGATACTCGGTCTATGCCGAGCGCATCACACGGGGGCGCGTCGATGACGGGTCTGGCATCAATTGCATCGATGGCATCGTCGTGCTGAAGCCCCACCAGGCCTATGTCACCGTGGGGTGGTATGCGCTTGACCGTGGGCAGCCTGTCTTTGCTACGGCACGGCTGTCGCAGGCACCGGACTGAGATCAGTCCATCGGACGGATGGACGATTTTTCCTGAGCGTAGGGAACGAAGCCCTGCTTCTGGTAGTTTGGCAGCGCGCGTGGATGATCCAGCGTGTTCGTGTGGACCCAGAGCCGTGAGATCGGACGCGACCAAGCCGTGTCGATGGCCGCACCGAGCAGGAAGGTCCCGAGGCCGCGGCCTATGAAGTCTGGCAAGAGGCCGAAATACGAGAGCTCGGCGTCGGGCATCTGGCGGAAGTCGAGCTCGAAATAGCCTGCCGG
>JBILGJ010000237.1:0-5032 GCA_044351125.1 Micropepsaceae bacterium | reverse complement strand
CAATTCACGACGGGCAAGCGCGAATGCAAGCCGCAGACGTCCCATCATTCGACGCGCGCCGCCGGGGGGATAGGATCGATCGCCGCGAGGGCGTCGGTGGGAACCGTGTCTTCCTCGACGAGGCGGAAAGGCTCGGCAGGGGTCTCGGGCGCAGGTGGTTCGGCTTCGGACGCGGGTGGTTCGGGTTCGGGCGCAGGCGGCTCGCTGGTGGAGGGCTCGGGCGTCGGGGCCTGCGGCTGTTCCACGCGTGCAGCCTCGGCGGCGGGCGCCGTGGTTTCGGCGATGACAGCTGCCGGCGCGATGACAGCGGCAGCGGGGATGGTCGAAGCGGGTTCAGGGGAGAAGCTGACGCTGACACTCACCTGTGCCGGTGCTGTTACGGTCTCGACCGGGGCCTCGGCCTGCGTGTCTTCAATGGCCTCGATGCGGCCGTCGCGCAGGCGCACGATCCGGTCGCAGCGACGGGCCAGCGCCTCGTCATGGGTCACGAGGACCAGTGTCGAGCCGCGCTCGCGCTGGAGGCGGAACATCATCTCGACGATCTCGGCGCCGGTGCGGCCATCGAGATTGCCCGTCGGCTCGTCGGCGAAGACGAGGCTTGGGCGGGGCGCCAGCGCGCGGGCCAGCGCCACACGCTGCTGTTCACCGCCGGAGAGCTGGCTCGGGTAGTGCTCGAGCCGGTGGCCGAGCCCCACGTTGACGAGTTCCTGGCGCGCCTTCTCGAAGGCGTCGGGCACGAGCGCCAGTTCGAGGGGTACGGCCACGTTCTCGAGCGCGGTCATGGTGGGGATCAGGTGAAACGACTGGAAGACGATCCCGACATTGCCGCGACGGAAGCGTGCGGATTCGTCCTCGGACATGGCCGAGATCTCGCGCGACTTGACCAGCACGCGCCCGGATGTCGGGCGCTCGAGGCCGGTCATGACCATGAGCATCGTCGATTTGCCCGAGCCCGAGGGTCCCACGAGACCGATCGCCTCGCCTTGACGAACGACCAGCTCGATACCATTGAGAATGTTGACGGGGCCGGCCAGACTCCCGAGTGTGAGCCGGACGGCCTCGAGCTTGAGCAAGGGTTCAGCGTCGATCAAACGCACCATGTACGTCGGACTACCAACAAGAGGGTCTGGAATGTCATCCCGTTACCGGAATATGTGGGCGAGTGCCAGCGGCTCAAGCTCGTTCTTTGGCCTCGTTGCGATTTTCGCGCTGTTTGTTGCCGGAATCAACGATCTTCGGGCTGCCGAGGCACCGGGCTTGCGGATCCTTGCCCTGGGGACAAGCCTGACGCAGGGTTACAACCTGCCTCCCGGTACGGATTACTGCGCTGTGCTAGAGGCCAAGCTGAAGGCCCGCGGCCACAAGGTGCGAATCATCAATGCCGGGGTCTCGGGTGACACGACGGCTGGCGGGCTGTCCCGGCTGGAGTGGCTGCTTGAGGAGCCGGTCGATGGCGTCATCGTGGAACTGGGGTCCAACGATGCGCTGCGCAGCTTTGACACAAAGGAGACCACGCGCAACCTCGACAAGATCCTCGAGATCCTGGGGAAGCGCGGGCTGCCGGTGCTGTTTGCGGGCATGAAGTCCCCTCGCAACATGGGCCCCGACTACGTGGCCAGCTATGACGCGATCTTCCCGACCCTGGCCAAGAAGCACGGGGTGCTTTTCTTTCCGTTCTTCCTCGAGGGGGTTGCCGCGGACCCGAAGCTGAACCAAAAGGACGGAATCCATCCCAACGAGAAGGGTACGCAAGTCATCGTGCGGAACATCCTGCCGCATGTCGAAGCCCTGATTGCGCAGATCAAGACGCGCAAAAGCCGCTAGAGTGCCGCTTCCTCTTTTTCTTCCTTCCTGACGAGTGCGAACATGGAATACCGCGAGCTTGGCCGCACGGGCGTGAAAGTCTCTGCCCTTTGCCTTGGGACCATGACCTGGGGCGAGCAGAACAGCGAGAGCGAGGGCCACGCGCAGATGGACCTTGCGCTTGAGCGCGGCATCAATTTCTTCGACACGAGCGAGATGTATGCCGTGCCGCCAAAGCCCGAGACGCAGGGTGCGACGGAGCGCATCATCGGCTCTTGGTTCAAGGCGCGCGGGACGCGCCACAAGGTCGTGCTTGCAACCAAGATTGCCGGGCGCGCGCCGATGACGTGGCTGCGTGCCGACGGGGCACCCACCGAACAGACGCCCAAGCAGATTGCCGAAGCCATTGATGGAAGCCTGAAGCGGCTCAATACCGATTACATCGACCTCTATCAGCTGCACTGGCCCGACCGTATCACCGCCCTTTTCGGCGCCACCGGCCTCGCCCACCGCCAGGTCGACGCCCCGAGCGTGCCCATCGAGGAGATCCTCGGCGCGCTCGAGACGCATGTGAAGGCGGGCAAGATCCGGCATATCGGCCTGTCGAACGAGACGGCTTGGGGCACGATGGAGTTCCTGCACCATTCCAAGGCCCGCGGGCTGCCCCGCGTGCAGTCGATCCAGAATGCCTACAGCCTCATCAATCGCGTCTTTGAACTGGGCCTTGCCGAGGTCGCGCATCGCGAGCAGGTGGGGCTGCTTGCCTATTCGCCGCTGGCGCAGGGCTACCTGACGGGGAAGTACCAGATGGGTGCCCTGCCCGAGGGGTCGCGCAAGAAGCTGTTCAACCGGCTGCAGCGCTATGAGCGGCCGCAGACCGAGCCCGCCATCGACCGGTATCTGGAGATCGCGCGGCGCTTCGGCCTCGATCCGGCACAGATGGCGCTTCAGTTCGTCACGACGCGGCCCTTCGTGACGGCCAACATCATCGGCGCCACGACGATGGCGCAGTTGAATACCAACATCGACAGCATCAACGTGAAGTGGACGGATGAGCTTGAGAAGGCCATCGATGATGCGCATCACGCGCAGCCCAACCCTGCCCCCTGAGGCCTGATGATACGCCTGTTCACCGCGATCGGACTGCCGGCTGACGTCACGATGCGCCTGACGCTGCTGCAGGGTGGCGTGCCGGGCGCGCGCTGGTCGCCAGCGGAGAACCTGCACCTGACGCTGCGCTTCATCGGCGAGGTCGACGAAGGGGTGGCCAATGACATCGACGACATGCTGTCGGGCCTGCGGGCGGCGCCGTTTGAACTGACACTCAGCGGCAGCGGCAGTTTCGGCAGCAAGGATCCGCATTCGCTGTGGATCGGGGTGGCGCCCTGCCCGCCGCTCTTGCACCTGGCGGCGCGAATCGAAAGCCTGCTGCAGCGCATGGGGCTTTCGGCGGAGACCCGAAAGTACACGCCGCACGTCACGCTGGCGCGGCTGAAGGATGCGCCAGCGCCGCGGGTCCGGGCGTTTCTGGCCGACCATGCGCAATTTACCGGCGGGCCGTTCGAGGTGACGTCGTTCGGGCTCTACTCGAGCCACCAGGGTTCGCGGGGAAGCCAGTATGTTCTTGAACGGCGCTATCCTCTCGCCTGAGGTCAGGTGTCGGTGACCTCGGCCTCGATGCGTTCCATGTCCTCGTCGGAGTAGCCGAAGTGGTGGCCAATCTCGTGGATGAGCACGTGGGCAATGATGTCACCCAGGGCGATCTCGGAGTCGGCCCACTCGTCGAGAATGGCGCGGCGGTAGAGATAGACCACGTTGGGTTCGCCGGTGGCACCTTCCTCGACGCCGGCCTGGGTGATGTCGATGCCCTGGAAGAGGCCCAGAATATCGAAAGGCGATTCCAGCTCGAGTTCGGCCGTCACGTCGTCGTCGGGCAGGTCCTCGATGCGGAAAAGGATCTGGCCGCACTTGCGGCGAAACGGGTCGGGGAGACGGCCGAAGATCTCCCGGGCCAGTTCCTCGAAGTCGTCCAGGCTTGGCGCCACCAGATCATAGATCGCGTCGGTGCTCATGCGGTCCTCGGATGCATATTCTCAACGACGCAGACCATAGCCTATGATCGGCGCGAAAGTGGAGAGGCTTCCTTGACCAACAAACTGACTTCGGCCGAGCGTGCAGCCCTGGCCGGCGAGCTGCCGGCGTGGCGCCATGAACCGGGACGTGATGCGATCGTGCGGACCTTCGTGTTTGCCGATTTCGTCCAGGCCTTCGGCTTCATGAGCCAGGTGGCGCTCATTGCCGAGCGCATGGACCATCACCCCGAGTGGTCGAATGTCTACAAGACCGTGCAGGTGCTTCTGACAACGCATGATGCCAACGGGCTCACGCGGAAGGATGTCGAGCTTGCGCTCGCGATGGACCGGATCGCGCGCGGCATCAGCGGGGCGTGAGGCTGGCCCGCCCCATGACGAGGGGCGGACCAGGGGATCGTGAGCCTTACGGGTTGGTCGCGGGCGTGGTTGCCGCCGGCGCTTCCGGCACAGCCGGCGGGGCATCGGTGGCGGCCGGGGCCGGCGTGCTGGCCGGGGCGTCTTCGGCTGCGGGCGCGGCAGGCGCCTCGGTGACAGGGGCTGGCAGCGGTGCGCTTTCGGTCAGGACCTGCACGTCGATGCTGTTCAGCTTGGCGAGGGTTTCAAGCGCAGTGCCGCCCGAGACTTCGACGCTGACGGTCACGGGCACGAGGCCCCCGTCGCGCAGGTCCTTGTCGGCCGCAATATAGGACACGGCCTTCGACACGCGACGGTTCAGTCCTGCGCCCGTGGGGTCACGCCACTCGGTGACCGTGGCTTCGCCGCCAACGGTGACCACGAGCCGCACGACGCCGTCACCGGCGACGGGACCCACGGGGGTTGCCGGGGCGGGCTTGGCGGGCGCTTCGGCCGGTGCAGCCGCCGCGCCGTCTGCGGGCGGCGTTGCCGGCGCTTCGGCGGGTGCTGCCGGGTCTGTTGCGGGCGCGGGAGCGGTTTCAGCAGGCGCGGTTGCCGGCTGGCCCTCGGCCGGTGCCGCCGGCGCAGGCGTTGCCACCGGCGGGTTGCCGGCCGACTTGATGAACCCGTTCAGCGTCGCCGTGGCGACCACCACGCGCTCGTCAGCCGGCAGTTTGATGCGCCATGTGGTCGAGAAGACGGACGATGCCGTTTCGCCTGCCTTGGCCTTGAGCTCAAAGGCC
>JBILGJ010000026.1:0-15410 GCA_044351125.1 Micropepsaceae bacterium | reverse complement strand
CGCGACCCGCGTGCGCAGGTTCTTGGGCTCAAGCGCGCGCGCCTTTTCATAGGCCCGGATCGCGGCAGCAAGATGCGGGCTCATCGCAAGCCGCCTGTCCTTCAGGCTGCCCGGCGCCTCCGCGCGCGGCCCCAGCGTATAGGTCCGCCTCTCGCAACGCTCGCCGGGCCTGGCCTGCGGGAAACCCTCGCGCGAGCCACGCCCCTGCACCTGCGCATCCAGGATCGCACAATCATCGATCGTACCCTCGGCAAGAGCACCCGGACGTTCGCGATAGACGGGCAGCGCGGCAGCCTGCCGAAGATAGGCCAGAAGATGCACGCGCCCGATGGCGCGCCAGCGTTCGGCCTCGGGCAGTTTCTGGGCATTGCGCTCGAGATTGGCAAGCAGGCGATCGACCGGCACCTCGTCGATGCGATCGGCCGGCACCATCGCAAACATGGCCGGCGCGGGAGAGACGAACAGGAAACCCGCCAGGACAGCGACGGCAACGCGCTTCATCTGCGACTCCGCAAGCAACACCCGGCCATCATAGACCGCGCCCCGGCACACGCAAAAGAAAAGAGCCCGGACCTTTCGGCCCGGGCTCTCGCGACACACTGTCAGCCGCGCTCAGACGATGCCGGCGGCCGTCTTCAGCGTCTTGGCCGGACGGAAGCGCAGCTTCTTCGAGGCCTTGATCTTGATCGCTTCGCCCGTCCGCGGGTTGCGACCCATGCGCGCCGGGCGCTTGGCAACCGTGAAGACGCCGAAATTGCCGATCGGCAGCTTGCCGCCGCTCTTGATCTGCTTGAGGCTGGCCTCGATCGTGCCGAACACGAGTTCGATCACGCGCTTGGCTTCGGCCTTCGGCAGGTCGCCCTTCTTGGCCACGGCAAGGATGAAGTCGGATTTGCTCATTTGTTTTGCCCTAAAAACTGTCTGGGATGATGAGATTTATCAGACAGCTATTAAGCAATCTACAAGATCGCGGCGATTTCACTACACTTTTTTGCGCCCCCTCCTCAGAATCATAGGGATTATGTGGCTTTCCTGCGCGAAGCGTACAAAAAACCCTTTGCACCCCTTGCATTTCAGACCGCCACATACCTGTCACATTGCAAGAGACTGATTCGGTACTGATTTTTCCCCCGCGACCTGCTTAAAGAGGAGCAGTCCCACCCACGAGCAAGCACAGGCCGCATGAAACTCGCGACCTTCACTGAAAACCACCGTCGGCGCATCGGCCTCGTCGAGGGCGACCGCATCTGCGACCTCGCCGCATCGGCTCCCACGCTGCCACAGTCCATGATCGCCTTCCTGCGGGCTGGCGAAGCCGCCCTGGCAGAGGCAAAGGCCGCCCTCGCCGCGCGGCCACGCTGGCTCGACCTTGCCAGGATACGCCTCGAGGCGCCCGTGCCCAGGCCCGGCAAGGTGCTGGCCATCGGCATGAACTACATGGACCACATCCGCGAGACTGGCCGGACCCCGCCCGAGCACCAGGTCTGGTTTGCCAAGCAGGCGACCTGCATCGTGGGCCCAGGGGCCGCAATCGAGATCCCCGCCGTATCCGACAAGGTCGACTTCGAGGCCGAACTCTGCCTCGTCATCGGCCGCCGCTGCCGCAACGTGCCCCGCGCCCGCGCATTCGAGGTCGTGGCCGGCTACATGTGCGGCAACGACGTTTCCGTCCGCGACTGGCAGGCCCGCTCGCCCACCATGATGATGGGCAAGGGCTTCGACACGCATGGCCCCACTGGCCCCTGGATCGTCACGCGCGACGAACTGCCCAACCCTCAGGCCCTGGCCATCAGCTGCACCCTGAATGGCGACGTCATGCAGAAGGCATCCACCAGCGAGATGCTGTTCGATATCCCTGCACAGATCGAACACCTCACAGCAGCCTTCACCCTCGAACCCGGCGACGTGATCTTCACCGGAACGCCAGCCGGCGTCGGCAATGCCCGCACGCCTCCCGTCCGCCTGAAGCCCGGCGACAGGGTGGCGATCGAGATCGAGGGGATCGGCCGCCTCGAAAACCACTGCATCGAAGGAAAAAGGGACACACTGATCGCATGACCGCGACACATTCCCCAGCCGAGGCCACGAACGGCTTCGCGGGCAAGGCAGGCTGGGTGCTCTACCAGCTCGCGACCAGCCCTTACTTCGTCATCATCAACATCTTCGTGTTCGCATCCTATTTCCAGCAGAAGGTCGTGGGCGACAGCGTGGAAGGCCAGGTGGTCTGGGGTTACACGCAGGCCCTGGCCGGCACCTTCATTGCCCTCGGCGCCCCCATCCTCGGCGCACTCACCGACGCCTACGGCCCGCGAAAGCCGGGCCTGATCTTCTTCTCGCTCATAGCCATACCCGCCATGATCGCCCTGTGGTTCGTGACACCCGGTCAAATCTGGCTGGGCGTGATCGCCATCGTGTTTGCTGCGATCACCATGGAGTTCGCAGCCGTCTACCACAGCGCCATGCTGCCCAGCGTGTCGAGCGAACGCAATGTCGGCTTCATGAGCGGCCTGGCCTTCAGCTTCGACTATATCGGCAGTGTGTCCCTGTTCATCGTCTGGCTGGCTGTGCCTGCGCTGGGCGTACTCGCTTTGCTCGACGGTGAATTCGCCCACGAGCGGTTGGCAGGCCCCCTCGCCGCCATATGGATGGTTGTGTTCTCGCTGCCCTTCCTGCTGTTCACCGTCGACCGCGCACCGACCGCAGTCTCGATGGTCACCGCGGCCATCGGCGGCCTGCGCAAGCTGGGCAACACGATCCGGAACGTCTCGCACTATCGCAACATCGCAACATTCCTCGTGGTGCGCGCGATCTATGCCGACGGCATGTCGGCGGTCTTCATCTTCCTCGCAGGCTACCTCGGCGGCGTCTATGGCTGGTCGACCGAGCGCATCGGGATCTACGCCCTGATCGTGCTGACGGTTCCGATCTTCACGTCCTTCATCGGCGGATGGATCGACGACCTGATCGGCACCAAGCGCACGATCCAGATCTGCCTGTTCGCCTTCACCCTCTCGGTCCTCGGCTCGATCAGCACGACGCCCGACGAGTATCTCTTCTTCTTCGCCGTAACCGATGAGTTGCGCTCACACCAACTGCCGCTGATCGGCGGATTGCTTTCAACCTTCGGCTTCACCCAGTTTCCCGAGCAGCTCGGCCTCTTCTTCTCGCTGCTCGGCGGCGCTTTCATCGGCCCGATCCTGGCCTCCGGCCGCACAATGGTGGCACGCATCTCCCCGCGCGAGATGATCTCCGAGGTCTACGGCCTGTTCACGCTCACGGGCAAGGCAACCGCCTTCCTCGCACCGCTCTGCGTTGCCATCGTGACATCGGCCACACAAAGCCAGCGCATCGGCTTTTCGGTCATACTTGTTTTTCTGGTTGTCGGCCTGATAGGACTTTTTTGGGTACGGGAAGAGCGCGCCGAACTTGCGCCACGATAGTCTCGTGCCCGCCCTCGTGCTCCGAAGCGTCGGGGAAGGTCAGCGTGGCCAGCAGGCCAGGCTTGGCATCCTCCAGGCTGATCGTCGCGTCATGCATGCGCGCCACCGCTGCAACGAGGCTGAGCCCCAGACCCGATCCCGGCGTATTGCGTGATCGTTCGAGCCTCACGAAACGGTCGAGAACGCGCTCCCGGTCATCCTCGGGAATGCCGGGCCCCGTGTCGCGCACCGAGACTTTCGGCCGGTTGCTGCGCGGATCGATCCACGCCGACACGGTAACGGCGCCATTTTGCGGCGTGAACTTCAATGCATTCTCGACCAGGTTCGCCGCCGCACGCGCAAGCAGGCTGCGGTTGCCGCGCACCATGACCTTGCTCTTGGCCACGAACTTGAGCGCGATCCCGCGATCCTCGGCCACAGGCTCGTAAAGATCGGCGATGTCGTGGATGACCTCGCTCAGGTCGACAGGCTCAAGCGTGTCGCGATGCGCGCCCGTCTCGGCCTCGGCAATCAGCAGCAGCGAATTGAAGGTCGAGATCAGGCCGTCCGCCTCGGCGATGGCGCTCTCGAGCGCGGCAACAGTCTCCTCGCGCGGCGGATTGCCGATCATGGCGCCTTCAAGCTTGTTGCGCAGCCGGTTCAGCGGGGTACGAAGGTCATGTGCGATGTTGTCGGCCACCTCCCGCATGCCCATCATCAGCCGCTCGATCTGCTCGAGCATGCGGTTGAGGTTGAGTGCAAGCTCGTCAAGCTCGTCGCCGCTTCCCTGCACGGGAATGCGCTGCGAAAGATTGCCCGACATGATGTCCTCGCTCGTGCGATTGATCGCCTCGAGGCGGCGCAGCACGTTGCGGCTGATCAGGACGCCACCGACAATGCCGAACAGGGCCGTGATCGAGAGGGCAGTCAGGAGTGTACTGCGGATGGCACCTTCGATCGCGTTCAATTCGCCAACGTCGCGCCCGACCAGCAGGCGGAACCCGCCACGAAACGAGAAATACATGGCACGCGCGGGCCGCGTTTCCTTGTCGGCATCCGTACCGCGCTCATAGGTGAAGTTGACCCATCGGGGCGCCGTCTCGACCGCATCGCGGGGCCATGACGACAGGTTGCCGGCCAGCACATTGTCCCCGATCGTCAGCAGATAAAGGCTGCGCTGGCCTGGTCTCGACAGGCGCTCGACAATCACATTGCGCAGCCCCAGGAGCCCTCGCCGCTTCGCTTCCTCGTTCAGCCCCTGGACTTCAGCCGAGATCGTTTCATCGGCCTGCTCGGCCATGAAGCCAATGGTCTGCCAGTAGATGAAGCCGAGCAGCAGGAGAACCGACACGCCGAACAGCAGCAGATACGCGAACGCGAGCCGGAACGTTGCAGTCCGGAATACATCAAGAAGCCGCACGGAGAGAATACCCGGCGCCCCGCACGGTGTGCAGGAGGGGCTCCACATAGCCCTTGTCGATCTTCGACCTCAGACGCGAAATGTGCACGTCGATCACGTTGGTCTGCGGATCGAAATGGTATTCCCAGACGTTCTCCAGAAGCATCGTCCGCGTGACGACCTGCCCGGCATGGCGCATCAGGTATTCCAGCAGAAGGAATTCGCGTGGCTGCAGGTCGATCTTCTGTCCGGCGCGGGTGGCCGTCCGCGACAGAAGGTCAAGCTCGAGGTCACCCACGCTCAGCCGGGTCACGACGGTCTCGGTCCCCTGGCGCCGCGCAAGCGCATCGATGCGCGCCAGCAGCTCGGCGAACGCATAGGGTTTGGCCAGGTAATCATCGCCGCCGGCGCGCAGCCCCTTCACGCGGTCATCGACCTCGCCCAGCGCACTCAGGAACAGCACCGGCGTCTTGTTGCCTTCCTCGCGCATCCGCCTGACCATCGTCAGCCCGTCCATGCGCGGCATCATCCGGTCCACGATCGCCACATCATAGCTGCCGCCAATGGCCAGATGCAGTCCGTCCTGGCCATCCGGTGCATGATCGACGATATGACCGCTCTCCTTCAGTCCGCGCGTCAGGTAGGCAGCCGCCTCCCTGTCATCTTCGACGACGAGAATCCGCATCCACTGGCTCCGGTTGTTGTCCCTGTGAATTGAAAATGCCGGGGCCCGTCCGCTGTGGAAGGCCCCGGCCGGAATGGACGCGCGTCAGCTCTTGCCGAGCTTGACGGCGACGAAGACGCGCTGGTTCTTGCCGCGCTCGACGAAGAGCAGTACCGACGGACGCTTCAGCGACTTCGCCGCTGCCACGGCCGACGTCACGTCCGACACACTGCGCACGTCCTTGCCTGATGCCTGCACGATCCGGTCACCCGGCTGCAGGCCCTGCTCGGCAGCATCGCTGTTGGGATCGATGTCCGTGATGACGACACCCTCGGCATCGGCCGAGAGCCGCAGCTCCGACCGCAGCGCCGGCGTGATCGTCGCAAGGTCAAGACCCAGCGCCGACACCTTCGCACCGCCGCCAGGACGCACCGCGTCCTCGCCGCCACCTTCCGCACCGCTGCGGCTGGCCAGCGTCTTGGGATCCGGACGCTTGGCGACCGTGACCGAGACCGTCGTCTCGCGGTTGTCGCGCCACACGACGAACTTGGCATTCTGGTTGACCTGCAGTTCCGCCACGCGGCGGGACAGGTCACGATTGTCCTTCACCGTCACGCCGTCCATGCGCAGGACGACATCACCCGTGCGGATGCCCGACTTCTCGGCCGGACTGCCATCGATAACCTGGGCAACGATCGCGCCATTGGTATTGGGCAGGCCAAGGCTCGCAGCCGCCTCTTCGTTCAGGCTCTGGATCGACACGCCAAGCCAGCCACGCGTGACCGATCCCGACCGCTTCAGGTCCGAGACGATACGCTGGATCGTGGAGGATGGAATGGCAAAGCCGATGCCCACGCTTCCGCCTGACGGCGAGAAGATCGCCGTGTTCATGCCGATGACACGACCGGCGAGATCGAACGTCGGTCCGCCAGAGTTGCCGCGGTTGATCGAGGCATCGATCTGGATGAAGTCCGTGAACTGCGCGCCGCCAACATCATCGCGACCGCGGGCTGAAACGATGCCCGCCGTCACGGTGCCGCCCAGGCCAAATGGATTGCCGACCGCCAGCACCCAGTCGCCAACCCGCACGCGCGCGTCATCGCCGAAACTGACCGTCGGGAAATTCTTGCCACCCTCGATCTTCAGCACGGCGATGTCGGTCGCCTCGTCGCGGCCGATGATCTTGGCCTTGTACTTCTTGCTGTCCGAGAATGTGACTTCGATCTCCGTGGCATTTGCAACCACGTGGTTGTTGGTGATCATGAGGCCATTGGACTCAACGACGAAGCCCGATCCCTGCACTTCGCCGCGATTGCGCTGCCGCTCGGGGCCGCCACGACGGAAGCGTTCGAAATAGTCCCTGAGGCCCGGCGGCAGGCCTTCCAGGTCCTCTTCGCTGATGTCGGGCTCGGAGGGCGAGGTCACCTTGGCGCGGATGCTGACCACCGCCGGCGACACGCGCTCGACAATGTCGGCAAACGTGCCCGCGGCACCGATGCCCGAGCTGACCATCAGGGGCGCGACAGACGAGGCAACGACCACTGGCGCCGGCGCCGAAACAGTGGACTCGGCCACGGCCGGCACGCCGCCACCGCTCCAGGCGAAACCGAAAACCGCTCCGGCTGTCGCGGCAAGCGCGATGGCCGCGGAGCTCACCAGCAACACACCACGGCTGGCCTTGGCAGCGGCAGGACGCGTGCCTGGCGAAGCCACGGGTTCAACGTGAGGCGATGTAGACCCATCCGACATGAAACACTCCTTGGAGAATTACCCAGCCGCCAGCACTATCCTGACGGGAAAACAGCTCCCATGACCTATATAGGCATTCGAACCTGACTGGAAACTGTCTGAATCGTGAAGAAATTGTTACCAAAACATGACCCAGTTTTCATCTGGGTTTTCGGCGCATCTTATGGGGCCGGCGGCGCGGAAACCTTCTGCCCGTCTTTCCAGACACCCTTGTCCTTGAGGGCGCGCGCGACCTCGGGGGGCATGTAGTTCTCGTCATGCTTGGCCAGCACATTGCTGGCACGGAACCCGCCTTCGGCGGTGAAGGCGCCGGTGACCACCACCCCCTGCCCCTCGCGGAACAGGTCCGGCAGGTCCTTGTCGTAGGAGACCAAAACTTCATCCTCGCCGTCGGTCACCTTGAACTCGACGTCGAAGCCCTCGCCATGCCTGATGCTGTCTGCAGCGACCAGACCACCCAGGTTGACCATCCGGCCAACCTCGACATTGCGGGCCTTGGCCTCGCTCGGCGTGTAGAAGAACAGCGTCGCATCGCCCAGGGCATAGACGACCAGCGTCACGGCCACGATCGCAACGCTCATCGATCCGGCGAGAAAGGCAAGACGTCTCTGTTTGCGCGTCATGGAAATGAGGTTACATGCCCCGGGCCAAGCCCCGCAAGAACCTCTCAGCGCCTGCGCAACTCCGCCGCAAAAAAACCATCCGTTCCTGTGGAAGCCGGCGACAACCGCAACGTGCGACTGACATGCCAACCCGCATGGCGCGCACAGAACGCCGCCGCCTGCTCAGGTCCCTCTTCCGCCAGAACGGAACAGACCGCATGGACGATACGGCCACCATCCGCGACAAGGCTTGCCGCGCGATCCAGCAGCTGCACCTGAGCTGCGAGGTATCCCCCAAGACGCGTCTCATCCAGCGTCCACTTGGCTTCCGGATTGCGCCGCCACGTGCCGCTGCCGGAACACGGGGCATCGACGAAGACGAGATCCGCCCCGCCTGCAGCAAGCTGGACAAGCCGCTCGCCGTAGGGATCGCCGGCAATCGCGATGATGGTGGCGCCTGAACGGGCACGACGTGCACCCAGGGCCATCAACCTGTCCATCGACACGTCACACGCCAGCACCCGCCCGCGGTCCTGCATCAGGGCCGCCATGGCCAGCGCCTTGCCACCAGCCCCGCTCGCCAGGTCGACCACGGTTTGACCGGGCAGCGGATCCGCAAAGCGGACGGCCAGCTGCGAGCTCTCGTCCTGCACCTCGACCCTGCCTTCGAGAAAACAGGCCAGCGCAGAAATGCGCGCATCATTTCCGGCCGGAAGCCGGATGCCATCGGGCGAACGCTCGCAAGCCTCGGGCGCAAGACCTTGCCCGACCAGCTCGTCGAGCACCTGCTCGCGGCTGGCCTTCAACGTGTTGACCCTCAGATCGAGCGGCGCCCGCAGGTTCAAGCTCGCAAGTTCATTCTCAAGACTGTCCCCGAAAACGGATCGCAGCCTCGGCAGCAGCCATTGCGGGACATTGAGAAGCACGTCCGCAGGAACTGGCACATGCGCGGCAAGCCGGCTCTCTTCTGCCCGCGTCAGCGCCCCGGGCGCGTGCGCCCCGTCGGTCGAAAGGGCTGCAATCTCTCCAACCGGCAGACGGTCGCAAACCGCAAGCGACGCCAGCACCAGCGCACGGCCGTCACGCGCCCCCGCCAGGGCCTCGCACTCGCCAAGGCGGCGCAACACGGCATAGACGCGCTCTGCAATGGCTGCACGGTCCTTCGATCCCGCAAAGCGATGGGACCGGCCCCACGACTGCAGCGCACGATCGGCGGCAGAGCGGCCCTGGAGGACCTGATCAAGAACCTCGGCCGCCGCAGCAAGCCGCGCGCCAGGTGTCATCCCGACATGGGATAGTTGGGCGACTCGCGCGTCACCAGGATCGAATGCGGATGGCTTTCACGAAGGCCCGCCGCCGAAATGCGAACGAACTTCGCATTGGCCTGGAAGTCGGCAATCGTCCGGCTGCCCGTATAGCCCATCGAGGCGCGCAAGCCTCCGACAAGCTGGTGCACGACACTGGACAGCGGCCCCTTGTAGGGAACCTGGCCCTCGACACCTTCCGGCACAAGCTTGAGCGTGTCCTTCACCTCGGCCTGGAAATAGCGGTCCGCCGAACCGCGCGCCATGGCACCCAGCGATCCCATGCCGCGATAGGACTTGTAGCTGCGGCCCTGATAGAGGAACACCTCGCCCGGGCTCTCGTCGGTACCCGCAAACAGCGAACCCAGCATGGCGCAGCTTGCGCCAGCAGCGATGGCCTTGGCGAAATCGCCCGAGAACTTGATACCACCGTCCGCGATGACCGGAACGCCCTGCGCCCGCGCAACTTCGACGACGTTGAGGATGGCGGTAAGCTGCGGCACGCCGACGCCCGCAACCATGCGCGTGGTGCAGATCGAACCTGGCCCGATCCCGACCTTGATGGCATCGGCACCCGCGCCGATCAGCGCACGCGCCGCTTCTGCCGTGGCCACGTTGCCGGCCATCACCTGTGTTGCATTGGACTGGCGCTTGATGCGCTCCACGGCCTCGATCACGCGGGCCGAGTGTCCATGCGCCGTGTCGACCACGATCACGTCGGCGCCCGCCCCCATGAGGTGCTCGGTGCGCTCCATGCCGTCAGGACCGACCGTCGTCGCGGCGCCGACACGCAGGCGCCCCTGCGAGTCCTTTGCCGCATTGGGATGCGACTCGGCCTTTTCGATGTCCTTCACGGTGATCAGGCCGATGCAGCGGAACTGGTCATCGACAACAAGCAGTTTCTCGATCCGGTGATGGTGGAGAAGCCGCTTGGCCTCGTCCATGCCGATGTTCTGGCGCACGGTGACAAGCCGCTCGCGCGTCATGAGTTGCGAGACGGGTTGGCGCAGGTCGGTGGCAAAGCGCACATCCCGGTTGGTCAGGATGCCGACAAGCTTGCCGCTCGACGGCTCGACGACCGGAATGCCCGAGATGCGGTGCGTTTCGCGAATGCTGCGCGCCTCGGCCAGCGTGGCGTCAGGCGCAATCGTGATCGGGTTGAAGACAATGCCGCTTTCGAACTTCTTCACCTGCCGCACATGCGAGGCCTGTTCCTCGGGCGTCATGTTGCGGTGGACAACGCCCATGCCGCCCGCCTGGGCCATCGCAATGGCAAGGCGCGCTTCGGTCACGGTATCCATCGCCGCCGAAAGAAGCGGCACGGCCAGTTCGATCGAACGGGTCAGTTTGGTGCGGGTGTCGGCTTGTCCGGGCAGCACCTCGGAGGCGCCGGGAACCAGCAGGACATCGTCAAAGGTCAGGGCTTCCTGGAGCTGCAAGTCGTTCCCTTTCTCTGTCAGGCGCGTGGGGGGAAGCGAGTTGCGGTGTGGAACTAAGCCCTTTGTGTCGCGAAGTAAAGCGGGCCGAATTGTCTCAGGCAGGGTCTGGCCGGAATTCAGGCGGCCTGCGGCGAGGAATGCAGGCTCCAGACCTTCAGCATGGCCTTTGCGCGCGATGTCGTAAGCGAGTCATAGACCCGTGCAACATCCGCCAGGAAGGCAGGAGGCCGGTTCACCCCCGAGATCAGCTTGTCGATGTGCACAACGATGAGCGTGAATTGAAGCCTGTCGGCACCCATGGCCTTGCAGGCAACGCCAAGGGGCTCGCCCCCCAGGTCGGATGCGATACGCCGCGCGGTGGCGACATCGACGCCTGTGACAACCGCCAGCGCCCGGATGAACCCCTCGACGTCGCCGCTTCGCGCCTTGGCGACAAGGGCCTGCACCTCGCCTGAGGTCCACCCCGATTGCTGCGGGACCGGACGGACGCGGGAGACACCCCGCTCGGCGACCAGCTCGGCCATGATGCCGTCAAGATCGCGCGTCTCGATCGGGAAGCGGTCAAGGATGGACTTGCGCATGGCGGCCGACACATACCAGAACATCTGGTAGGCAAGATCCTTCGGCATGTCCTTGCGCCCCGCGATGGGCATGCGGATCTGTTCCATGCCTTCGGCAATGGCGACAAGGTCGTTGAAGATGTTGCGCGGAATGACCGCGCCGGCATTGGACAGAAGGGTCTGGATGACCTGCGGGTCCTTCAGCCGCACAAGGGCACTCACCACTTCGGACGGAACATGCGCGCGACGCGCAATCGCGTCGCGGTGCGCAGGAGAGCGGGCAGCAATGATGTCGAGCAGGTCTTTCGTCGACAACACGGGCGAGTTCTCGAGGATCGGAAGAGCAATTTCAATCTCGTCAGCAGCAAGCGCGCGGATGAGCTCGCGCGGCGCACCCTCAAGCGTGGCGATGCGGCAGGCCAGCTTCTTGCGGACATCCGCCTCGACCTCGTGCAGCAGGCCGGTCAGGATCTGGTCGATCAGCATTGTCGCCGCTTGTGGCAGCTTGCCATTGCTCTCGAGCAGGAGCCCCGCAACCCGGTCAAACAGCGTGTGACGCCCGCCACCGGAACGGTCGCGGGCAAGAGTGGTCAGCTGCTCAAGTGTCGATTGCACGGGAGGATCTGTCCGACGGATGAACCATGAAGCCATCCGGGAAATATAGCGGAAAATCCTTAATATCGGCTTCCACGCCCGCCCCCGCCGCCTTGACGCCCGTGGCAGAGAAAGCGTTAACTCTTGGTCAAACTCTGACAAGGGGAAACCACACATGCGCCTCAGCCTGATAGCCCTCGCGACACTCGCACCGCTCGCGCTCGCCGGTTGCGCGACCTCGCAATACGAAAAGGACCCCATGTACACCGCCGGGTTCGGCGATGGCTGTTCAACCGGGACATCCCGGGCGCAGGGAGCCCCGCCCTCGAACGCAGTGCGCGATGAAGTGGAATGGAAGAGCAGCGACGCCTACCGCGCGGGCTGGAAGGCCGGATATGGTGCCTGCAACGACCGCGGTGGCCGTGGCGACACGACGGGCCTCGACCGCGACCCGACGCGGCCCTGACATCCGGCCTGAAGGAGGCAGCCTGCCATGCGGTCCATCGCGTTTCTCATCGTGCTCTTGCAACTGATCCTGCTGGGCCCCCTCTACGCCATGTACGGACAGGTCGACCCCTGCCGCGCGCTGGCCAAGGACATCGCCCAGCGCGCTGAAAAGGCAGGTGGCCTGGGCACCGCAATCGAGGATGCCTTTGTGGACCTCGAAATCAGCGCCCGTCGCGACGTTGCCGACAAGTCGACGCTGCAATGTGCTGCAGAGCTGGCGGGCAAGCTGGCGGGCGGCTAGCCTCCGCCCTCCGCGGGTGAGCGGCGGTTTTCGCTCTCCCGCTGCTGGGCAGTACCCGTGATCTTGTCACGCAGTCCCGGATGCGCCTTCAGCAGCGCGTCAAAGTCGCGCCGCTTCAGCACCAGCAGGTTCGTGTAGCCCGCCGACACGACATCGGCATTTCGCGGCCGGTCGGTCAGGAGCGCCATCTCGCCGACGAAATCTCCTGCCTTCAGGCGCACCGGTTCCTGACCCACCATCACCGCCACACCGCCCGAGGCAATAAAGTACATGCGGTCGCCGCGCTCGCCGGCACTGATGATGCGCTCACCGGGCGCAAACAGCTCCGGTGTCAACGCACGCGCCAATTCTGCGATCTGTGTCTCCTGCAGGCCTGCAAGGATTGGCACCTTGGCCAGCATCTCGGTCAGCCGTAGCCCAAGGTCGAGCGGCGGACGCGCCTCGGCCGCCTTGCGCCGCGCCGTGCGGTCCTCCTCGAGGCTCTCGAAGACCTCGTCCGAGATCAGCGACTGCTCCAGCTGCCCGCGATATTCGGCCTCCTCGAGCCCGATGGCCAGCCGCTCAAGATAGCGCGACCGCATCGCCTTGGTGAAATCGGGATACTGCAGGTCCAGGGTCTCGATCGCGCTGCCAACGGCCGCCAGGCGTCCGTCGATGGCCTCGCGCACGCTGAGCGCCGCATTGTTGCCAATCAGCTCCGCAACCTTTTCATCGCAGAACACGAGAAGTTCGCGCAACACGAGCTGCTTGACCAGCAATAGCTCGAAGCGATTGGCAACCTCGTCTTCCAGCAACCATTGCACGCGCAGCCGTCGCTGCAGCCAGAGCGCAAGCCTGAACTGCCAGCCATGCTTCTGCCCGCCAAGTGCAGCCGCCAGATAGCCCGCCGTTCCGGACTGCCGCACGCCATCGAGCACACGGCTTGCATCCGCACGCAGCCGCTCGGCGACAGTCCGCCCGACAAGGCCACGCTGCAGGTACTCAAGCCCCAGTTCGGTCTCGTGGTTGGCAACAACGATAAGCCCCGCACGGATCAGGTCATCACGTTTCAGGGGCGCATCGCCATGCGCGGCCGCAGCCTGCGCCGGCACTGCAGGCACCAGCGCATCGCGCAGCCCCAGCGTCTCGGCAACACGCACCAGCCCCTCGCGCACACGGCTGCGCGAGAGCGACATGACCCGGTCGCGCACGAGACGCTCCTCCGCCGACAGCTTGTCGAGCTTGAGCGCCTTCATCAGCGGACGCAGCGTGGGTGCCGAGATGAACAGCGTCGCGAAGACATAGCCAAGCCCGACCACGAAGATGAAACGAGCCTCGGGCGAGAACCCTCCACCCACGAAGCCCTCGCTGATATCCGTGGCCGCAAGCAGTGCAAGCGCCACTGTCACGGCCCCGCGCAGGCTGCCCCAGCACAGGACCAGCTTGTAGGCATGGCTGATCGGCTGCGACAGGCCGAACCACGACAGCGATGGAAGCGCACCCCATAGCACGCCCGCCCGGGCAACCAGCGCCACGAAGAACACCGTCGCAATCGCAAGCCCGTCTGTCCACTCCATGGCGCTGAACATGCGCGGCGCCAACATCGAGGCCAGCACGAAGATCAGCGATGTCGCCCAGAATTCAAGCTGGCGCCACGTCACCAGCAGCGTTTCCCAGGTCCCCGGCGACAGCCGCGTGCGGACGTTCGACGCGAAAACCATCGCGGCCGTCACCACGGCGATGATCCCGGACACCTCGAAATAGGCCTGCCCCAGGACGAAAGTCAGGTAGGTGAACGCAACCGACAGCGTGATCTCGGTCACCGCAGCCCCGCGCCACTGGCTGATGAGGAACCCCGCGACCAGCGCCATCACATAGCCAAGCAGCAATCCGCCGACAAAACCCTTCACGAACTCGATCGTGCCCGAAACGAAGCTGGGTTCGCCGCCCCCCGTGAACACGGCGAGCAGCACCACGAACAGCGCGATCGCCGCGGCATCGTTGAACAGGCTCTCGCCCTCGACGATGACCGAAAGGCGGCTCGGCGCACCGATGTCCCGGAAGATGCCAAGAACCGCCGCCGTGTCCGTCGTGGCCACAAGCGCGCCGATGATCAGGCACAGGATCAGGTCCATCCCCGAGACAACATGCAGCGAGAACCCGACGGCAGCCATGCACGCAAGCACCGCAACCACGGCCAGCATCAGCACGGGCGCGATGTCATCGAACAGGCGCCGCACGTCCACCGTCAGCCCGCCGGCAAAAAGCAGCGGCGGCAGGAACACATAAAGGAATGCCTCAGCCGGGATCGTGAGCACGCCAATCGCATTGACGAGCGCGCTGCCGATGCCGCCGGCATGCCCGGCCGCCGTCTGGACGAACCCGAGCCCGATGCCGGCAATCGCCAGCAGCACCGTGAAGGGCACCTGGACACGCTTGGACATCGGGACAAGCAGGCTGACCACAAGCAGCAGCGATGCAAGCCCCAGGACAAAGCTGATGACGTTGACTTCCGGCGGCATGAGCCCTCAGGCGTCGTTGGCGAACAGGCGCGCAGCACAGGGGACTGCGTGACCCCGAAGCTGCATCGCGTGACAAATCATCGTGCCACGACAACTAGCACGACGGTTTCACACCATGAAAGTGTCGAACGAACCCTTGGGAACGTTCGTCACACCTGCTATCGGTGCCTCCGGGACAAGAAGAACAAGGCAATGCAGGACCAAAAAGCCGCCGCGGGCAATCCGTACCACTGGTACCTCGCGGGAACAGCCACCTGGTTTTTTGCCATTGGCGTCCAGATCGTCATGTTCACCTATCTGGTGACGACCGTCCTGCACGCACCCGCGAATCAGGTGGGCCTCGCCCAGACCTCGCTAACCATCCTCTCGGCCGCCTTCATGCTGGTCGGCGGCGCCCTCGCCGACCGCATGGACCGCCGAAAGCTGCTGAT
>JBILGJ010000236.1:0-5055 GCA_044351125.1 Micropepsaceae bacterium | reverse complement strand
CCAGGTCACGCGAGGCGTGCAGGCCTTGTATCCCGCGTGCGATGAATTCACTTTGTCCCGTTCGCCCATGTGGAGAAGGAGCCCTTTGTCCGTGAGCCGCCCAACCGCGCTGCCTGCCGGTTTCCTGTCCCTCGCCCTCGGGCGCATCAAGCCATCGCCGACCATTGCCGTGTCGCAGAAGGCGCGCGATCTTGCGGCGCAAGGGCGTGATGTCATCGGCCTTGCTGCTGGTGAGCCCGACTTCCCGACCCCCGACAACATCAAGCAGGCGGGCTTTCGCGCAATCGAGCGCAACGAGACGCGCTATACGGCGGTCGAGGGCATTCCCGAGTTGAGGAGGGCGATCGCCGACAAGTTCCGGCGGGAGAACGGGCTTGATTACTCGCCCGCGCAGACGCTGGTGTCGCCGGGCGGCAAGGCGATCATCTTCAACGCGTTTCTCGCCACGCTCAATCCGGGCGACGAAGTGATCATTCCTGCGCCTTACTGGGTGAGCTATCCCGACATCGTGCAGCTTTGCGGTGCGACGCCTGTCGTTGTCGAGACCTCCGAGGCGAACGGGTTCCGGCTTGCGACGGCGCAGCTGGCCCAGGCGATTACGCCGCGCACCAAATGGCTGATGCTCAACGCGCCTTCCAACCCGACGGGTGCTGCGTATACGCATGCGCATCTTGAGGCGCTGGCGCGTGTGCTGCTCGACCATCCGCATGTCTGGGTCCTGACGGATGACATGTACGAGCACATCCTGTTCGACGGCTTCCGCTTTGCGACAATGGCCCAGGTCGAGCCGCGCCTTTATCCGCGCACGCTGACGATGAATGGATGCTCGAAGGCCTATTCGATGACGGGATGGCGCATCGGGTATTGCGCCGGGCCTGAGCCGTTGATCCGGGCCATGTCGGCGGTGCAGTCGCAATCCACCACGATGGCGACCTCGGTCAGCCAGTGGGCGGCGGTCGAGGCGCTCAATGGGCCGCAGGACTTCATCCCGTTGCGTGCAGCGCAATTCGCGCGCCGGCGGGACCTTGTGGTGTCGATGCTCAACCAGGCGAGCGGGCTCAGCTGTCCGCGGCCCGAGGGGGCGTTCTATGTGTATCCGTCATGTGCCGGGACGATCGGAAAGGTTGCGCCCTCGGGGCGGCGTATCGACAACGACGAGGCGTTTGCCACTGAGCTGCTGGAGGCCGAGGGGGTCGCGGTCGTGCATGGGGCGGCTTTCGGCCTTTCGCCCTATTTCCGCATTTCCTATGCGACTTCCGAGGACGTGCTGACCACGGCCTGCGCGCGTATCCAGCGGTTTTGCGCCAGCTTGCGCTGAGGGGCAAAATTCCCGGGTGACCAACAGACCCGGGGGCTGCCTTCCTGCGTATAGCGTGTCAGGGTCATGCCGCTTGCCGGACGGCCATAACTGAGGAGGTGCTGCATGCGTGATCGCAACACTCACAACCGAAGGGGACTGATGGGGTGCCTCCTGGCGGGTGGAGCGCTGGTTGCCCTCGTGCCCCGCGCCGCTGCCTCGTCGCCCCGCAGAACCTTCGAGATCACCAAGAGCGATGCGGAGTGGCGGCGGATCCTGACGCCGCAACAATACTACGTGCTGCGGGAGCACGGGACCGAGTATGCGGGGTCAAGCCCGCTCGACCGGGAGAAGCGCAAGGGAACCTTCCAATGCGCCGGATGCGATCTGCCGTTGTTTTCGTCCGACACCAAGTATGACAGCCGGACGGGGTGGCCGAGCTTCTGGCAGCCGCTGCCCAACGCTGTCGGAACGTCGGTCGACCGTTCGTTCTTCACTGTGCGCACGGAGGTCCACTGCCGGCGCTGCGGCGGGCATCTCGGGCACGTGTTCAACGATGGGCCGGCGCCAACGGGTCTTCGGTACTGCATGAACGGTGTTGCCATGAATTTCAAACCTGAGAAGGCGTGAGCGCGACCGATGGCCAGGCTCTTCGTGATTGTGAATGTGCTGTTTGCCGGGTTCCTGGCCATGTTGCTGGTCCCCTCGGTGGTCAATGTGTCGTCGAGCGATGCCGCGCCTGCTGGCGATCCGCCAGGGACCGAGGTTGCCATCCTCGCAGGCGGGTGTTTCTGGTGCGTCGAGGCTGACTTCGACAAGGTACCCGGCGTGCTTTCGACGACGTCAGGCTATATCGGCGGGCGCGTGGCAAATCCGACCTACAGGCAGGTCAGTGCCGGCACGACAGGGCACACGGAGGCCGTTCGGATCGTCTATGATCCCGCCAAGGTCAACTTTGACCGGCTGCTCTACGTGTTCTGGCGTACCATTGATCCGGTCACGAAGGATGCGCAGTTCTGCGACTATGGCACGCAGTATCGCACGGGGATCTTTGCGACGAGCGACGCCCAGCTGCAGAAGGCGCTGCAGTCGCGCGTGGCGCTGGAAAAATCCGGGCGTCTCAAGCGGCCGATCGTCACCGAAATTGTGCGGGCCGGGGCGTTCTATCCGGCCGAGGACTATCATCAGGACTATTACAAGAAGGAGCCGCTGCGCTACAATCTCTACCGTTTCAATTGCGGGCGCGATGCGCGGCTCGATGAGTTGTGGGGCCCGGAGGCCGGCGGCGGAGCGCGCTGAGCGACGACGCGGGCAGGGGCACTCACGGGAGATCCAGATGTTTGTTGTCGAAACCTTCTCCGGAACCAAGGAGGAGATGTACGAGGAATTGCTGCGGCAGGCCCAGGGGCTGCTCGAAGGCGAGCGTGACCTTGTTGCAAATGCGGCGAACCTGTCGGCACTGATCTGGCAGATCGTTCCCGACCTGAACTGGGCCGGCTTCTACTTCATGAAGGGGGGAGAGCTTGTGCTTGGGCCCTTCCAGGGCAAGCCAGCCTGCGTGAGGATTGCCGTGGGCAAGGGTGTTTGCGGTACTGCCGTATCCACGCGTTCAACGATGCTTGTCGAGGATGTCCACGCGTTTCCCGGCCACATTGCGTGCGATGCGGCCTCGAACTCGGAGCTGGTGGTGCCGCTGATCAGCGGTGGGCGCGTACATGGTGTCCTGGATCTCGACAGCCCGCAGCTCAGGCGATTTGACGCCGTTGACCAACGCGGCTTCGAACAGCTCGTCGCCTTCCTGATCTCGGCGACCGACTTTGATGTGCGCTGATCGGTAAACAAGGAGTCGGCCGGACCGACTGGGGAGTACGGTCCGGCCTGTCACGCCTCACTCGCCCGGGCATAGGGGGGTACCCTGACGATTTTCCTGGAAGGGAGTTCCAGTGCCGGAGCCGCTTGGCTGCTTCTCAGGGGGAGATGGCTGCTCCGGTGAAATTCAGATGTGCATGCACCGGTGGGTTGCCAAGAGGGTTGCCGAAAATCTTTTGCGGCTAGAATTGCCACTCGCGCGCCTGTGAAACCATGAAGTCGCGAAACACCGCCACGCGCTTGGCACCGCGCAAGGTTTCCGGATAGCACAGGTGAACCTCGTATTTCGGTCCAGGCGTCTGCTCGAGGATGCGAATGAGTTGCGGATTGCCGAAGGCGATGTAGTCGGGCAATGCGCCGATACCAATGCCGCTTTCGATGGCCTTGCTCATCGCGATGATGTTGTTCACGTAAAGGACGGCTTCGCGCGGGCTTCCTGCCTTTCGGCCGACTTCCGACAGCCAGTTCACCTTCGCGATTTCCGGCGGAGCTTCGCCGTAGATGATGATGTCGTGGCTGTCTATGTCCCCGATATCGGTTGGCTTGCCCTTGCGGGACAGATACTCCTGGCTTGCGTAGACGTGATAGCCGACGTCGAACAGCTTGCGCTGCACAAGGTCACCCTGCACGGGCTGGCGCATGCGCAGGGCAATGTCGGCCTCGCGGTGACTGAGATCGAGTTCCCCGTCATGCAGGAGCAGATGAACCTTGATGTCGGGATAGGTTTGGGCGAACAGGCGCAGGCGTGGCGTGAGCCAGTATGTGCCGATCCCGACGGTTGCGGTCACACGCAGTTCTCCGCGCGGATCCTCGCGGCTGTTGATGAGGTCTTCTTCGACGGCTTCGAGTTCCTGGAAGATCCGCGTGGTTGTCTGGAACAGGCGTTCGCCCTGTTCCGTCCTCACAAGACCGCGCGCGTGACGGATGAACAGCGGGGTCTTCAGTTCGTCCTCGAGGGCACTGACCTGGCGGCTGACGGCCGGCTGGCTGAGGCCGAGTTCCTCGCCCGCGTGGGTGAGGCTACCGGCCTTTGCGACGGCGTGGAAAATGCGCAACCTGTCCAGATCGACGGCCATGTCGGCATTTACTCCGCGGCAGCCCTGACCTGCTGGTGGTGTGCGAGGAAGCGTTCTGCCTCGAGTGCGGCCATGCAGCCCATGCCCGCGGCCGTCACTGCCTGGCGGAACACCTTGTCCTTCACATCGCCTGCCGCAAAGACGCCGGGCACGTTGGTGGCGGTCGAGTCTGGTGCCGTGCGGATGTAGCCGTCGGCATCCATGTCAACCTGGTCGCGGAACAGTTCCGTCGCGGGCGAGTGGCCGATCGCCACGAACATGCCGTCGACGTTGAGATCCGCCGTGTTGCCGGTCTTCAGGTTTCTGAGCCTGATGCCTGTCACCGATTTCGGGTTGGTGCTGCCGAGGACCTCGTCGACGCCTGAATCCCAGATCACCCTGATCTTCGGGTTGGCAAACAGGCGCTGCTGCATCATCTTTTCGGCGCGCAAACTGTCCCTGCGATGAACGAGGGTGACCGTGTTTGCAAAATTCGTGAGGAAGAGCGCTTCCTCGACGGCCGTGTTGCCGCCACCAATGATCGCCACGTCCTTGCCGCGATAGAAGAAGCCGTCGCAGGTTGCGCATGCCGATACGCCGTGACCCTTGAAATGTTCCTCCGATGGCAGGCCCAGCCAGCGCGCCTGGGCGCCCGTCGCGATAATGAGCGTATCGCAGGTGTAGACGTCGCCGCTGTCGCAGGACAGACGGAAGGGCCTTGTCTTCAGGTCCACGGACATGACGATGTCGCTGACCATGCGGGTGCCCACATGCTCGGCCTGTGCCTTCATCTGATCCATCAGCCAGGGGCCCTGGATTGTCTCGGCGAAGCCC
>JBILGJ010000235.1:0-5064 GCA_044351125.1 Micropepsaceae bacterium | reverse complement strand
GATGGCGTGGCCAGCCATGGCGGCGCCGTGGGTGTTGTTGAACCCGCCGCGGAAGGACTTGGCCAGTCCAGTGCGCGCTGTGGAAACGATGACGGCCTCACGCATGTCGGAAACTCCTCGGACGGTTGGATGCGATAGCTGGTGATGGCGGGAAACTAGCCGCATGCCGGGGGCTTTGGCGAGGGGTTTGTTTGCGTCGACACCCCCGGCTGTGACAGTTTGCGCGCCGTGCTTTCCACATTGTTTCCAACGAGGCCTCACAGACATGCCCATCCCTGCCCTGCGCACCCCGGATGCGCGTTTCGATTCACTGCCAGGCTATGCCTTTGCGCCGCATTATCTGGATGACCTGGCCGGGTTTGATGGGTTGCGCCTGCATTACCTCGACGAGAACCCGCAGGCGCGCGGGCCAGTGTTCCTGTGCCTGCATGGCGAGCCGACATGGAGCTATCTCTACCGGCGCATGATTCCTGTCTTTGCCGGAACCGGGGCGCGCGTGGTGGCGCCGGACCTGTTCGGCTTCGGGCGTTCGGACAAGCCCGTCGACGACGCCACCTATACGTTCGGGTTCCACCGCCGCATGCTGCTTGGCTTCATCGAGCGGCTGGACCTGCGCGACATCACGCTTGTGGTGCAGGACTGGGGCGGGCTTCTGGGCCTGACGCTGCCAATGGCGGCGCCCGCGCGCTTCTCGCGCCTGATCGTCATGAACACGACGCTGGCTGTGGGCGAGACGCCGGGGCCAGGCTTCGATGCGTGGAGGGCCTATGCGGCGGCCAATCCTGACCTGCCCGTCGGCGCGCTTATGCAGCGGAGCACGCCGCACCTGACACCGGCGGAGGGTGCAGCCTACGACGCGCCCTTCCCCGATGCGCGCTTCAAGGGCGGCGCACGGCGGTTCCCGCAGCTTGTCATGGTGTCCCCCGAGATGGAGGGAGCCGATGTCTCGCGGCAGGCGGCGCGCTGGTGGTCGGAACAGTGGAACGGGCAGAGCTTCATGGCGGTCGGCATGAAGGATCCGGTGCTGGGACCGGATGTCATGGCGCGCCTGCGGGGTACCATCCGCGGGTGTCCCGCGCCGATGGAGATCGCCGATGGCGGACACTTCGTGCAGGAGTGGGGCGAGGAGATTGCCCGCGCGGCGCTGGCGGCGTTCGGGGGGCGGTGAGGAGGGAATTCGTCGGTGGAGGGCTCCTGCCCAGACGAACTCCTCCGTCCACAGCCGCTGACGCGGCTGTGTCCACCTCCTCGCAAGCGAGGAGGACCGCAACCTGATCGGTCTCCCTCGCTTGCGAGGGAGTACGGGCGCGCGGGAACCGCGCGACCGGGAGGGAGTTCGTTGCGGCAGTGCGCGGGTGTCAGGCGCTTCCGTGTCCCCGTATCGTCCACATGAAGTCGAGGCCGTCCTGTTCGATGACGTCGAGGGCGTGGCGGTAGCCCTGCTCGACGGCCTCGTCGAAGGCCTGCCAGGAGCGCAGGCCGATGCCGGGCAGTGGCGGGTCGAAGAGGACGGTTGACTGGGCGCGGGCCTGGCGGCGCTGGACCTCGTTGCCTACGGTTCCGGTGCGCATGAGGATCGAGACGATGGAGGGGGCGCCTTTCAGCTGGCGGCGCAGGACCTGCAGCCAGGGGCCTTCGTGGAAATCCTCGCTGTCGGCCACCAGCGGTTCGTCGCCGGCGACATCCACGCCGATCACCGGGCCCTCGGCCATCGCGGCCATGATGTCGACGGGCATGTTGTTCATGAGACCGCCGTCGACGAGAAGATGGCTGTCCTGCACGACGGGCGGCAGCAGGCCCGGGATCGAGACGGTGGCGCGCAGGGCCTTCCATAGCGGGCCGTCGCGGTGGATATGCGCGCGTCCGAGGGTGAGGTTCGAGGAGACGCAGAAGCACGGCATCGCCATGTCTTCGATCATTGTGTCTCCGAAATTATCGCGTAGCAGGTTCGATACCTTGCGGCCCCTGAGCACGGCTACCAGCGGCAGGGTGAAATCGGAGAGCGGGTTCTGTTCGACGAATGAACGGCGGATGCGGGCCTGCAGCTCGGCGGTGTCCCAGCCCATGGCAAGGCCTGCGGCGACGATCGCGCCCATGCTGGAGCCTCCGACGAAATCGAAGGGGACGCCTGCGTCCTTCAGTGCCCTGATGACGCCGATATGGGCAAAGCCCCTGGCGCCGCCACCGGCTAGGACCAGGCTGACGGCGCGGCCGGTCAGGATGCGGGCGATGCGCGCGAGGTCGGCGCGGTTGCCCTCGCGCAGGTAGTAATGCTGGCCCACCGGCGTATCAGGCGGGAGGGCGAGGCTTGAGCGTCCGGGCTTGCCCGCGGCCTGCAGGAGCAGAAGCTCGGCGTGCTGGCGGCGCAGGCGGCCGAGGGCCTCGGGGTCTGAAAAGCCGGTTGTCACAGGCTCGCCGCAGCGCGCGACCAGAAAGATGCGATCGGCCTGGCGCAGGCAGAGCTGGGTCCAGGGTGTCTCGGTCGGGTCGGCCATGTAGAGCACGACGTCGTTTTCGACCTCGCAGCGGGAGAACCAGTTGCTCTCGTTGCTGGCGGCTTCGCTGCCAATGGGCTCGGCCTCGAGGCCAAGGCCGCGGAAGGCGGTGACGAGGCTTTGCCCAAGGGCGCGCGTGTCGATGCCGGGCTGCAGCGGGACGATGGCGACCGTGCGGGCCATCTGCGGGCCGATTGCACTGCTGCGTGACGTGTTCTGCAGGCGGCTGACCAGGAGACGCATGAGGTTCATGGCCAGGCGCGGGTGACGGGCGAGCAGTTCCTCGAAATCGGGCTTGGAGATGCGCAGGAGCTCGCTGTCGCGCAGGGCCACAAGGCGGGCGGAGTGCGCGCTGCCCGAGATGACGGCCATCTCGCCCACGGTCTCGCCGGCGGGGATGCGGGCCAGCAGGCGATCCTTGCCGTGGTCGTCGGGCGTAAAGACGCCGAGGCATCCTGTCACCACGATGAAGACCGCACGATCGTCGTCGCCCTCGCGCAGCAGCGTCTCGCCACCGGGCAGCAGGAACCAGCCTGCGCGGGCGAGCAGTGCGGCTGTTGCCTCTTCGCCGATGCCGGCGGTGATGGGGAATGTCTCGAGGCGCTGGCGCAGTTCGGGGGCGATGTGGCCGGGCTCGGCTGCGGGCGACGAGCGGCCGAGCCAGCGCTGGAGGAATGCAAAGCGCGCCTTGTCCATCGCCATCGACGTTCCCTCCCCGCCTCAGGCGGCGTGGCTGGCGTATGGAGGGCGCTTGAGGAGGTCGGCTGCGGGCCGGGGCATCAATGCGTTGACGCGGGCGACCTCGTCCTTCGTGAGCGCGGGCCTGCGGAAGCGCGCGATGTTGAGGGCAAGCTGGGCCTGGGTTGCGGCGCCGACGATCACGCCGTGGATCCAGGGCTGCGCGCGGACATAGGCGATGCAGAGATCGGCCGGGCAGTCGCGACCCATGTCGCGGGCCATCGTCCAGAGCGTGAGGCGCAGGGCGTCGGCGTCGATGGCGCCAAGGGTGGGCCATTTCGTTCCCGGCGTTCCGGCCAGCATGCCATGGAGCAGCGCGGAGTGGGCATGTACGCGGATGTCGGGGCGCGCCTTCAGCGCGTCGATGACGCCGGCCTCGCGCCAGCGCCAGTCGAGGGCGTTGAACTTGAGCTGCAGGCCGGTGACATCAGGCTCGGCAATGGCGCGCAGTGCCTCTTCGGGCGAGGCGACCTCGACGGCGAGGTCGTAGATGCGCCCTTCGTTGCGCAGTGCGCCGAGGATGCGCCACAGCCTTCCACCGTCGGCGCTGATTGCATCGGGGCTGTCGAGTGTCAGGACGTCGATGCAGGACAGGCCAAGGCGGCTTGTCGTGCTGGCGATGTCGGCCTCGATGGTGCTGCGGGATGCCGCGCGGGTGGCGGCAGAACCGAGGCGTGCAATGATGCGGGCGCGACGGTCGCCGCGGAAGGCCTGGCCGACAAGTGTTTCGCTGCCGTGATGTCCGGGCGCGGTTTCGAACCAGCGGATGCCGGCGCCAAGGGCGGCCTTGAGGACGGCGCGCGCCTGGCTGGCCGCTGCCTCTGCTTGCGGATTGGCAAGCTGGGCAGTGCCGAGGACGAGTTCAGCCGGCGATTGCGAAGCGGTCATGGTCACGAAGCATCGCAGACAGTGGTATTCAGGTCCTTAACCACGTCAGCCCTTGGGCCAGGTGCGCCAGACTGCCGTCGCCGTGAACACGATGCGGTCGCCCACCCTGAAATCGCCGCGCATGAAGACGACGTCACGGGTCTTGCGGACCACTTCCGGCAGGCAGGTCACGAGGTCGCCTGAAAAGGCGGGGGCCACGAACTGGCTCTGCTGGCCGATCGTCACGCAGGGCGCGCGGTCGGTGGCGTCCCAGAGCGCATAGCCGAGCGCTGCGTCTGCAAATGTCAGCAGCGCACCGCCGTGGGCCACGCCCTGCGCGTTGGTGTGGCGGTCGTCGATCATGAAGGCGAATTCGCGCCGGCCCTCTTGCCAGCGTTCGAAGTAAGGCCCCATCGCGGCCTCAAAGGGATCGAACTGGTCGGCGGCGCGCCAGCCTTCGGGGGCAGGCACGTCGCGTGCGGGCGGCAGGGGCTTGTCGTTGTAGTCGGCCATGGCCCTAGCCTTCCCCGAGGATCTTCCAGATGCCGGTGGCAGTCAGCACCACGCGGTCGTCGACCCTCAGCTCGCCGGCGATGAAGACAATCGTGCGGGTGCGCTTCGTGATTGTCGCGCGGCCGGTGATGCGCTCGCCGGCCTTGGCGGGCGCGACGATGTCGCAGCTCAGCGAGATCGTCAGCGCGCGGCCGCCGTCGAGGGCGTCGCGCACGGTGCGACCCATCACGATGTCGGCCAGCGCCATGGCCATGCCGCCATGCAGCGTGCCGCCTCCGTTGAGGTGAACCTCGCGCACGTCGAAGACGTAGTGCGAGCCATCATCGGCGCGCCAGACGGGACCGACGAAGGCGTTGAAGCCTGCCTCGGGAAAGACTTCGGAATAGCCGGGCAGTGCCAGCCGCTTTTCGCTTGCCATGGTTTGCTATCGTCCGCTCACATCGCCTTGCGG
>JBILGJ010000025.1:0-15586 GCA_044351125.1 Micropepsaceae bacterium | reverse complement strand
CTTTGCCTCGCATTTCATCCTGCCGTCGGTGATTGCTGCCTGCGTGTTGTCCGTGCTGGCGGGGCTGCTGCTGCGGGCATGGACGGGAGCCGGGGCGCTGGCGCTTGCCATCACCGCTTCCCTCAGTGTTTCGCCGTGGACAACGCCGGTACGGCCGACGGCCGTGGCGGGACCGTCGTTCAAGGTGCTTCAGTTCAATGTGTGGTATCGCAACGGGAACATGGCCCGGGTCATCGACACGGTGAGACAGTCGGATGCCGATCTGGTGGTGCTGCTCGAGGCCATGCCGGGCCTGCGAAACCGGCTTGATGTCCTCAACGACCTCTATCCCCACCGGCTTGCGTGTCCGGAGGCAGAGCCCTGTGACATCGTCGTGTTGTCGCGTGTGCCCCTGGAATCCCGGGGCGTGCAGCGAACGGCTGACAGGTTCCGTTCGCCAATCATGAGTTTTGCTGTCCGGCTTTCAGGGTGTCCGATTGCCGTGCATGCCGTGCATCTGGCGCGGCCTTATCCATTCAACGCGCCGGAGGCCCAGTTAAGCCAGGCGCGGGACGTCGCGCGCATTGTTTCGGCAGGTACTGGCGCGCGGCTTGTTGTTGGCGACTTCAATGCGGCGCCATGGAGCCGGACGATGCAGACGATCATTGCACCAGCCCGGCTTTCCCTTCTTGCTGGCGCAGGTGGAACGTGGCCCGCGACGTTGCCCCGCCAGATGCGCATCCCGATTGATCATATTGCAGCGGGAGCTGGCCTTGCGTTCCTGAAGCGCGAGGTTCTGCCGCAAGCCGGCTCGGATCACGCGCCGGTGCTTGCGAGCATTGGTGTTCAGGACACCTCGAACTGCGTGGCTGACTGAGCCTGAGGCTCAGGGTCGCGCCGTGCGCAGCAATGGCACGCGAACCCCGGGGGCCGGGCGTTCGCGAAGGACTTCGCGCCGGAAACGGAACTGCTCGGCGGGGCGTCCACCGGCCTTGGTGGTACGCTTGCCCGTGCGCTCCACGAAGCCGCCGTTCTCGATCAGGCGGCGGAAGTTCTGCTTGTGAAGCCTTATCCCGGACACTGCCTCCACCGTGCGCTGCAGGTCGAGGAGCGTGAAGGCCGTGTCCATCAGCTCAAAGACGATCGGACGATATTTCAGCTTGCCGCGAATGCGGCCCATGCCGGTCGCCAGGATCCGCCGGTGATCCAGCTGCATGGACTTGCCGAAGCGAGCCTGGATCGATGCTGCCGGCGCTGACGAGGGCAGGGCGCGTCCATCGCGCCGCGCCTCGAGCACCAGTCCTGCCTCGTACATGAGTTCGTAGCGCTCGAGCACCTTCTCTTCGTCCCAGTGGCCGCCGTCGAGGCCGAAGCACAGGCGCGCGCGCTCCCAGCGGGTCTCGGTGTCCTCGAGGCTGCTCCATGATTCAAGATAGGGCCTGATCATGGTGTCGATCATGGCCGGCTTTTCCTTGCGCCAGTCTTCCCAGGGAAAGAAATCGTAGATCCCGTGCCAGCGACCCGAGCGGTCCGCGCCTTCAACGAGGCGGGTGAGTGCGAGGTAACCGACCGACACCACACGGGCCTTCTCGCCGCGCAGCAGTTCATGCCTTCCGCGATCGCCGAAGGTGTAGAGCTGCTCGACGTAGCCCAGCGTGATGTGGGTCTGTTCCTCGACCAGGCTTCGCAGACCGATCTCGAGCGTGCGGTGGTGCTGGGGGTCGAAGGGACCAAAGGGCAGGCCCTCGATTGTTTCGGTCTTTTGCGCCGGTGGCTGCGGCACAACGAGCACGCAGGGCGTGTCGTTCATGACCGTGATCACGCAGGCGTTCAGCCCGATGACGACGGTGTTTCCCAACTCGTTGGCCTTGGTTGCACCCATGGCGAGGCTATACCTGAACAGGAAGCACGAAGGGAACGCCCTCGAAGACGACCTTCCCCGGTCCGATCGCATCGATGGCATCGACCATGCGCCCATCGCGTCCGAGCAGGTCGTCGGCCAGCGCGACGATGCGCAGGTTGGGGTGGGCGTGGGGCGCGCGCTCGCGCAGGAGCCTTGCGATCTGCAATTCGTGTCCCGCAGGTGTCAGCATGCAAGCAATCGCGAAGGCTGATGCCGTCGAGCGGCTGATGCCCGCCCAGCAATGGACCAGCATTGGTTGGCTGCGGTTCCAGTCCTGAGCAAAGCGCAGGAGATCGCGCACGTGAATTTCGTCCGGCGGCGTCTGTTCCGGCGTCGGCCTCACCGTGTCATGCATGCCGAGCTTGAGGTGCCGATATCCCGGCACGCCGTCCGGCGTGGGCATTTCGTCGGCGGGATCGAGGAGGGTGATCAGGTGGGATGGCCTGATCAGCTCGCTCAGCGTGGAGACCTTGCTCTTGGGGCATACATGGATGGCGGGCACGTCCGGCTCCTTAAGTCGGGTCCTGATCTGGCAGAAGGTCGTGGAACCTTCCGACATATGCGCCCTGCGCATCACGTGCAGCAAGCGGCATCAGCTTCACGGGCCTGAGGCCGCGGGGCGATCCGAAGAAGTCTTCTGCTTCCTCGACCGAGAAGCCGGCGAGCTGCGTTGCCTCGAAGAAGGCGGCTGCCTTGTCGGCCTGCTTGATCAGAAGAGTGATCTCTTCGGGCAGCTGAGCCGGCAGGCCGAAGCGGACATGGATGGCGGCCTGCAGCCTGTTCTCGAGTGCCTTGTAGTCCAGGCCAACGGCTGCCTTGAACGGGCTGATGAGGTCACCGATGACGTATTCGGGGGCATCATGCAGCAGGGCTGCCAGCCGCCATCGGGCAGATATGCCCGGCTTCATCTGGGCCATGCAGTCTTCCACCAGAATGCAGTGTTCGGCGACCGAGAAAGCGTGGTCGCCGTGGGTCTGGCCGTTCCAGCGGGCCACCCGGGCAAGGCCGTGGGCGATGTCCTCGATCTCGATGTCGAAGGGCGAGGGGTCCAGCAGGTCGAGCCGGCGGCCCGACAGCATGCGCTGCCAGGCTCGGGCTTTGGGCTGTTTCTGGCTCTTGTTCATGGTTTTCCTGCGGCGAGCGGGCTTGCGTAAGGGCGGTCCGTCTTGAACGCAATCGCTTGATCCAAGTCAAGGCGCCCTTGCTGCAGGGGCCGTAATTGTCGAACCATGAACCAGCGAGAGGCATGAAGACAATGGCTTACCGAAAACTGCTCGTTCCACTGAATGGTACCGAGCGTGACAACCAGGTCCTCACGGCGGCGTTCGAGATCGCCAAGCCTGCGCAGGCGCATGTGACGGGGATCTATGTCCGGCCCGACGCTGCTGAAGTTCTCCCGTATCTGGGCGAGGGGATTTCGGCAGGCGTGCTGCAGGAAATCATGGACGCAGCCAGGGCGGCTGCGGCCCGCTCGGCAGCAGCGGCGCGAGGCTCGCTTGACCAGTATGCCAAGAAGAATGGCGCGGCGACCGTCGGAACGACGGGACTGTCGGCGTCATTCTGCCTGCGCGACGGTCCCATGGATGTGGTCATCTCGGAGGAGGCCCGGCTTTCCGACCTCGTGATCTTCCCGTTGCCGGGCTCAGAGGGGCACGCGGCCCTGCGCCAGGCGATCGAAACAACCCTGATGCATGGGCGCAGCCCCGTGTTGCTGGTTCCCCAAACGCCGGCCCCGGTTCACGGCACGAAGGCTCTTGTTGCCTGGGATGGAAGCGCAACGGCTGCGCGTGCGGTTGCTGCAGCCATTCCGCTGCTCAAGGCGGCATCAGGGATCGAGATCGTCAGCATTTCAACCGGCAGCATCGAGACCGCCGAGATGGACCGGTTGCGTGATTATCTGAGGCTGCATGGCCTCACTGCGACGGAACATGGTGTCAATCCCGGCGCGCAGCCCACGGGTGCCGTGCTGATGGATGTGGCGCGGCGGGCGGGTGCCGGCGTCGTGGTGCTTGGGGGCTATGGCCACAACCGCTGGCGCGAGATGGTGCTGGGTGGCGTGACGCGTCATGTGCTCGCGGAGGCCACCATGCCCGTGTTCATGGCACATTGAAACAGAACGGAGAGACCCATGAACCTCTATCGCGTGAAACTCGAACTGGCCCGCTCGAAGGAGGCCCCCGAAGGCGATCCGTCGCACGGCTATGTCTTTGTCGCGCCCCTTGATGGATCGGGACATCTGGACGCCGCTGGCTGGAAGTCGCAGCGCGGTCGCTGCACCGTCGAACGCATCCTGCGCAATGTCGTCGAGGAGCGGGGACATCTTGTCCATGTGGGGCAGGGGTGGCATTTCGATTATGCGAAGGGCACGCGCACGGATGACGAGCCGCTCTACAAGCTCGATCGGCATGTGCTGACGGAGGGCGAATATGTTTCCGTCACGGAGCATGACGGTGCGCTTCGCACATTCCGCGTGGTGACCGTCGTACCCGCCTGACGGCGGGCCCGGGCTAGCGGTTGGTGTTGGGCTGCACCACCAGCACTGAAAGGTCCCGGTCGGGGCGGAAGTTGCTCGCCTCGACCACGAAGGTCGTGGGTCCTGTCTTGCGTACCCCGCTTGCGCAGAACGAGACGAGGTTGCGGCTGTCGCCCTTGTTCACGGTCAGACGGAAGCGCCCGATCGGCCCTTTCCAGGTGTTGGCTGTCGTCAGGATGTAATCGAGCACCTTGCCGATCCCGCCATTGCCGCTGCGCAACGCCTGCTCCATGGCGCGCTGCGTCGGCTGGTCGATGCAATTATCCGCGAGGAGTTCCCTGTCATACTGGAAATGGTTGTCGCTCATCACGAAGCCCGAGGGAAACGGCTTGTAACGGTGCTGGACACTGACGATGCGGCCGGGTGGAAAGACCTGCTGGCGCACGAAGATCGTTGACAGGAACCAGAGGGGGCTCTCGCTACCCGCGTCCCGGGCGTAGATACCGCGGCGAAGCCAGTCGGCTTTCTTCGTGGCGGGCAGGCGGGCCCAGGCGCTCCGGATTGCCTGTGCGTCGAATGTCAGCGGCATGCCGGCGGCCGTGAGTTCGGCGGTTATGTCTGTCGCATTGGCAAAGCGGAAGCGATCCTGCCTTGACCAGTCGGTGTTGCGCGCAAAGACAAAGGCCCTGACCGTCGGCTTGGACTGCACGACCCTTCCTTCGACCCGCGTCTCGAAATCCAGGAGCCTGAGGTCGGTGACCTTGTCGAGGTCGTATCCCGTTTCGGCGTCAAAGTTCACGGCGACCGGCAGGCCCGGCATCGGGAAGCCAACGACGGCCGTCACGGGGTTCGGGCTTTCGTTCCTGAACTTGTAGGCGACGCGCACTTCATCGAGCGCGAGGTAGAGGTCTTCCTCGAGCATGGCGATGTCGGCCGACTGCTGCAGGGTCAGGCCACCGGCTGGCAGGCCCATGAAGCCATCATTGGCCTGTGCAAGTGGCGCGAGTGCAAGAACTGTGGCGAATGCCAACGCGATGCGGCGCATGGTCATGGTCCTCGTGTTGTCACATCCGCCTGCGGACGATGACGCTGCCGGCGGAATAGCCTGCGCCAAAGGAACAGATCACGCCGACACTGCCTTGCCTGAGGTCCGCGTTGTTCTGGTGGAACGCAATGATCGAACCGGCCGAGCTGGTGTTGGCGTAGGTATCGAGGATCACCGGGGATTCACCAGGTTTCGGATCGCGGCCGAGGACCTTGCGGGCGATGAAGTCGTTCATGTTGATGTTGGCCTGATGCAGCCAGAGGCGCGAGAGGCTCTCGGGTGCGACCCCCTCTTCCGCCAGATGCGAGACGATGAGTTCTGCTACCATCGGCACAACTTCCTTGAACACCTTGCGGCCTTCCTGGACGAAGAGCTTGTCGGGCCTGCCGGCAGCTTCCGGTGCGGTGCGGTTGAGGAAGCCGAAATTGTTCCTGATGTTGTTCGAGAACTGGGTCAGCAGTCGCGTGCCGACAATCTCCCACGCTGCGTTGGCCTTCACGTCGTCGGCGCGCTCAAGAACGATGGCTGTCGCCACGTCGCCAAAGATGAAGTGGCTGTCGCGGTCGCGGAAGTTCAAATGGCCCGAGCAGATCTCGGGGCTGATGACCAGGGCGCGGGTTGCATTGCCGGCGCGGATCATGTCGGCGGCGGCCTGCATGCCGAAGGTTGCCGACGAGCACGCCACGTTCATGTCAAAGCCAAAGCCGCTGCAGCCGAGTGCGTTCTGGATCTCGATGGCGATTGCCGGATAGGCCCGCTGCAGGTTCGAACAGGCCACAAGCACGCAGTCGATTTCCTGTGCGGTGCGGCCCGCCTGGCCAAGCGCCTGACGGGCTGCGTTCACGCCCATCTCGGCCAGGATCGAGAGTTGATCGTTCGGGCGCTCCGGGATGCGGGGGCACATGATGTCGGGGTCAAGGATGCCGGCCTTGTCCATGACGTAGCGGGACTTGATGCCGGAGGCCTTCACGATGAACTCGACGCTGGATGCGCTTTGCGGCTGGATCCGGCCTTCGGCAATGGCCGCTGCATTGTCCGCATTGAATTTCCGGACCCACGCGTTGAAGGCTTCGACCAGTTCCTCGTTGCTGATGGCGTTTGGGGGGGTGAAGAGCCCTGTCCCGCTGATCGCAATTGCCGTCACGTTAACCCTCGTCCACGCTGAATTTCCAAGGTGCGTGGTTTAGCCCATTGCGTGGCCCGGCGCATCCCCCCAATCTCCGGCCGCATTTCGATCGGGGTACAACTTGAGTGCTGGTGGAAAGGCTCTGGTGCTGTTTTCCGGCGGGCAGGATTCTGCGACCTGCCTGGCGTGGGCGCTTGCGCGCTTTTCCGAGGTCGAGACCATCGGTTTTTCCTATGGCCAGCGCCATGCGGTCGAGCTTGAGGTGCGCCAGCACTTCCTTGCCGGTCTCAGGGCGGCCTTCCCCGCCTGGGCGCCGAGGCTTGGCCTAGACCACATGCTGGATCTCGGCGTCATCGGTCAGATGGGCGAAACAGCGCTGACAGCCGACGTCGCCATCGAGATGGGGCGCAACGGACTGCCCACGACCTTCGTTCCGGGGCGCAACATCCTGTTCTTCACGGCGGCGGCGGGCGTTGCCTATCGCCGGGGCCTGCGTCACCTCGTGGGCGGCATGTGCGAGACGGATTATTCGGGCTATCCAGACTGTCGTGACGATACGCTCAAGGCGCTGCAGGTGGCGTTGAACCTCGGGCTGGACAGCCGGTTCGTGGTGGAAACGCCGCTGATGTGGCTGGACAAGGCGGCCACCTGGCAGTTGGCCGAGGATCTGGGCGGACAGACGCTGGTGAGCCTCGTCATCGATCACACGCATTCGTGCTACCGGGGTGAGAGGTCCATCCGGCATGAGTGGGGACATGGATGTGGCGCCTGTCCGGCTTGCGACCTGCGTGCCGGCGGCTGGCAGCGATATGCCGCGGGAGCGGGCCGGCGATGAGCTATGCCGTCAAGGAGATGTTCTACACGCTCCAGGGCGAGGGCCTGCGTGCCGGGCGGGCGGCTGTGTTCTGCCGGTTTGCGGGCTGCAATCTCTGGAGTGGTCGCGAGGAGGATCGCAGCGGTGCGCAGTGCACGTTCTGTGACACGGATTTTGTCGGCACGGATGGAGCCGGCGGTGGACGGTTCGAGAGTGCTGCTGCGCTCGCCCGCGCCATCGCGGCCCTTTGGCCGAAAGGCGAGGGTGGCAAGCCTTACGTCGTGTTCACGGGTGGGGAGCCCCTGCTCCAGCTCGATGCCGCGCTCATCGACGCGGTTCATGGGCAAGGCTTCGAGATCGCGGTCGAGACCAATGGCACCATTGCGGCGCCGGCGGGCATCGACTGGATCTGCGTCAGCCCCAAGGCCGGGACCGTGCTGGTGCAGACGCGGGGCCATGAACTCAAGCTTGTCTATCCGCAGCCGGGCGCCTTGCCCGAGCGTTTCGAAGGACTTGCCTTCGAGCATTTCCTGCTGCAACCGCTATGGGGTGCCCAGACGCAGGAGAACATGCGTGCGGCGGCGCGCTATTGCATGGAACATCCGCGCTGGAGGCTCAGCGTGCAGACCCACAAGTGGATTGGCATACCGTGATCTCGATTACCAAGGAATTCCGCTTCGATGCGGCCCACTACCTGCCAACGGCGCCCGCGGGGCATCCCAATTCGCGGATGCACGGGCATTCGTTTGCCGTTGCGGTGACGCTTGAAGGCGTGCCGGATGCCTTGAGCGGGCAGATCCGTGACTTTGCCGCCATCGACGCGGCGGTGGCGGATGTGCGCGAGCGGCTCGACC
Organism: Micropepsaceae bacterium; assembly: GCA_044351125.1. Classification (GTDB taxonomy): domain Bacteria; phylum Pseudomonadota; class Alphaproteobacteria; order Micropepsales; family Micropepsaceae; genus SZUA-430. The sequence goes on along the minus strand of JBILGJ010000025.1, from coordinate 7,392 downwards.
ATCATGTGCTGAACGAGGTCGAGGGGCTTTCGCTGCCGACGCTGGAGCGGCTGTCGGCGTGGATCTTCAGTGCACTGTCACCGAAACTGCCCGAGCTTGTGTCTGTAACCGTGCGACGGGATTCGCTGGGCGAAGCCTGTACTTTCCGGAGGCCGTGATGACGAAGGTGAAGGATCTGAAGCAGCTGGGGCATGTCTCGAAGCTTCCCGCGTCGCCCGAGGAGGCCGTGCTCGAGCGCGTTGCGAATCCGCATGCGGGGACAGATTACCTGATCCGCTTTGCCGTGCCGGAGTTCACGTCGCTCTGCCCCGTCACCGGCCAGCCTGATTTCGCGCATCTTGTCATCGACTATGCGCCGGGCAAGTGGATCGTGGAGTCGAAGTCGCTGAAGCTTTACCTGGGCAGTTTCCGCAACCATGCCGGCTTCCACGAGGAATGCACGGTGGGGATCGGCAAGCGGCTGGTCGAGGAGATTGCGCCAAAGTGGCTGCGGATCGGCGGCTATTGGTACCCGCGCGGCGGCATTCCGATCGATGTGTTCTGGCAGACGGGGAAGGTGCCCGCGGGGCTGTGGGTGCCCGAGCAGGGGGTTGCGCCTTATCGCGGGCGGGGGTGAGCGGGGTCCCGGCTCTCGGGCTTCGCCCTCGGCCGGGATGACGGGGTTTTGCGGATTTTCGCCCTGCGACGATTTGTTCCCTTTTTGTTTTCGGCGATTTCGGCGATGTTCGGCGCTGTTGATCGATAGCGTCGGACTCTGTCCATAGCCGCAGGGCATGGATCTAGCGGCGCCGATGCTTCCCTTTTTCAGATATTCCTTTTTCAGACAGTTTTGCGCAGTCGCGGTGACGGAAACAGTCCGTCACATGGTCGTTGACCATGCCGACGGCCTGCGCGAAGGCGTAGACAATCACAGGACCACAGAAATTGAAGCCCTCCTTCTTCAGCTCGCGCGACAGGGCGCGGCTCATGTCCGTTTCGGCAGGCACTTCGCGCATCGAGGCCCAAGCGTTCTGCCGCGGGCGGCCGTCGACGAATTTCCAGATGAAGCCGGCAAAACCGCCGTCGTGGGTTTCCATCATCCTTTCCCAAGCCTGGGCGCCGCGGATCGCGGCTTCGATCTTGCCACGGTGGCGGATGATGCCCTCGTCCTTCAGCAGACGGGCGATCTTCGGCTCGCTGTAGCGGGCGATCCGTGCCGGATCGAAGTTGTCGAAGGCTTTCCTGAAATTCTCGCGCTTGCGCAGGATCGTGATCCAGCTCAGGCCCGCCTGGAAGCCGTCGAGCACGAGCTTTTCGTAGAGGGCGCGGTCGTCGAGCTCGGGAACACCCCACTCCGTGTCGTGATAGGCGATGTAGAGCGGGTCGGTTCCCGGCCAGGGGCAGCGGATGCGGTCAGACACGCGGGGCCGCCTCGGGCAGGATCAGCGGATAATGCGGGCGGCCGACCTTGATGGTCTCGCCCGTGGCGGCGGTCAGTTCCTGCGCGTCGCCCAGGCGGTCGAGCCGCAGCATGGCAAGCCCGATGAGGCCCTGCGATCCCAGCATCTCGCCCAGTTCGGTGTCCCCCAATTTCAGGGGTGTGCCGTGGGGCGGCAGGTGTGTCGCAGAGGCGACGGGCAGGATGCGTTTTCGGGCTGTTGCGCGATGCTTCATGCGGGCGGTCAGTTCCTGCCCCACATAGCAGCCCTTGGCGAAGTCGACGCCGTTCAGTTCCTCGAAATTGCAATCGAGGGGGAAGAAGGTCTCGGGCTTCAGGTCGAGGATGCTGTCGGGCACGCCGCACTCGATGCGGTGGCGGTCGTAAGCCGCGTGGGGCTCCTGCTCCATGCCTGACGTCACGAGGCTCTGCGGGTCGATGATCCAGCGCCAGCCCAGTTCGGCGAGGCGCGGGTCTCGACAGGCAGCGATCACTTGCAAGCCCGCGGGCGGCGCTTCGGGCGCCGATGCGACGGCGAGCCCTGCTCCTGCTTCGGTGATCGTGACTTTCGCCCGCAGGCGGAACTTCTTCAGCCTGGCGGCCAGGTCGGGGGCTGCCGGGGCTGCGCAATCGATGAGGACCGCCTCACCCGCCTGAAGCAGGATGAAGTCGCAGATGACCTTGCCCTGCGCCGTCAGCAAGGCGGCGTAGAGCGGGCTTTCGGGGGAGAGGCTGTCGATGTTGTGGGTGATGAGGCCCTGGAGGAACGGACGCGTGTCCTGGCCTTCGAGCTTCACAATTGCGCGGTCGTTGAGGGCGACGAACTTGGTCATGCGGCCGATTTATTTCGGGCGCCCTTCCCAATTGCAAGCTCTTCGTGGCTGCGGCCTGCCTGTCAGTGGAGGCTGATCTCGGTGCCGACGTGGCGCAAATCCAGCGGGCACAGGATCCCGCACTTGGCCACGCGGACCGAGTGCAGCTTTCCGTCCAGCTTCTCCTGCCAGAAGTTCAGGAACTTCGACAGGACCGGGAATTGCGGTTCGAGGTCATATTCCTGCCAGACGAAGCTTTGGAGCAGCTTCGGATGATCCGGCATGTGATAGAGGATCTCTGCCGTCGTCAGTCGGTAGCCCTTGAGCATCAGGTCGATCTTGCCCATGTTTTCCTCCCTGCAAGCGCAACACCTGGTGACTGTTCCCCGTTGCTGGAGACCGTCACTGCGGATGCGTCCACAGTCATGAGTGTGCTACGCACCCCTGAAACAATCGTAGGCACGGGTTTTGAAATCCGTCGAGATCGAGTTTTGCGCAATCATGCTGAACACCTGCTGAATGCGACGGGATGCGCTGCTGGTGCAACAGCGTGCTTTATGTGTTAGCGCTTACCAAAATCGAGTGCCAAATTCCGGAGTGAGACATGGCTGACAATTTTCGATGCATCCTGGTAACCAAGTCCGAGGCTCGCGCCGCCGGCGCCCTGTCGACATTTGCCGAGGCTGACCTGATGGATGGCGAGGTCATCGTCGATGTCTCGCATTCGACCCTGAACTACAAGGACGGACTTGCGATCACGGGGGCTTCGCCCGTCGTGCGCAAGTTTCCGCTGATTGCAGGCATCGATTTTGCCGGGCGCGTGCGCACGTCAAGCGATGCGCGGTTCAAGACGGGCGACATGGTTGTCTGCAATGGCTGGGGCATGGGCGAGACCCATCACGGGGGCTATGCCCCGGTTGCGCGCGTGAAAGCGGACTGGCTTGTTCCCCTGCCGTCCTCGATCACGCCCGAGACGGCGATGGCCATCGGGACGGCGGGCTATACGTCGATGCTTGCGGTGATGGCGCTGGAGCGGCAGGGCCTGACGCCTGCGCGCGGCCCGGTGCTTGTCACAGGTGCTGCGGGTGGCGTTGGCAGTGTCGCCGTGGCCCTTCTCGCCCGGCTCGGCTATCGCGTGATTGCCTCGACGGGGCGACGCGAGGAAGAGGCCTATCTTCGCAACCTCGGGGCGGCCGAGGTGCTCGACCGCGCCGAGCTGTCGGGCGATGCGCGGCCGCTGGCCAAGGAGCGCTGGGCCGGCGCCGTCGACAGCGTAGGGTCGAAGACGCTTGCCAATGTGCTGGCCTCGACCAGCTATGGTGGCACGGTGGCTGCCTGCGGACTGGCGCAGGGCATGGACCTTCCCGGTTCGGTCGCGCCGTTCATCCTGCGCGGGGTGACGCTGAGCGGCATCGACTCGGTTATGTGTCCGCGTCCCCAACGGCTCGAAGCCTGGAGCCGCCTTGCCCGTGACCTTGACCTGCAGAAGCTTGCGTCAACAGTCTCGCGTGCTGGCCTCGCAGATCTGCTGGCGCTTGCCCCCCGTATTCTCGAGGGTAAGGTCCGGGGCCGTGTGGTCGTTGATGTCAACGCGTAAGGGTCCGGCAGGGTCTGTGCAGAAGTTGTTAACCAGCTTCGGGCAGGGTCCGGCCTGCAAATGATCGTTCCGGCTTTTGGCCGGAGGCTGTATCATGACGGTGGTCACGTTAATCATTCTCGCGCCGGGGGCAGGTGCCAGTGAACGAGGGTCTAGACTGGCTCACCCTGATCGGCGGAGGTCTGATCATCGGCGTCATTGCCGCGGCGCCGATCGGGCCCGTGAACCTGATCTGCATCCGGCGCACGCTTGCCTATGGGCAATTCAACGGGTTCCTTGCTGGTCTTGGCGCTGCGCTGGGTGACGCCATCTTTGCGTTCATCGCGGGCTTCGGGATCAAGTGGGTCTTCGATGCCATCCAGGACATGGGCGTAGTGCTGCAGCTTGCCAGCGCCACGATCCTGATCGTCTATGGGTGGCGCGTCTTCGTGCATGCAAGTCCGCCCGAGATCATGCGCAACCCGGATGGCAGTATCCAGCGCGGCTCTGTGGGTGACCTTGCCGCAGCGTTTGGCAGCACGTTTGCGCTGACGGTCACGAACCCTGCCACCATGGTTGGATTTGCCACCATGTTCGGTGCGTTCCGGGAGGTGGTCGACTACCAGTCGAGCTCTCTGGCGACGCTGGTGCTCGTGTGCGCCGCCGTGGGCGGGTCGATCCTGTGGTGGCTGATCGTCACCATGATCACGGGCATTTTCCGCAAGTCGATCGGTCCGAACACGCTCAAGCGCATGAACCAGGCGTCGGGCCTGCTGATTGCGGCAACCGGGGCGGTGCTGCTCGGCTATGCGATCTGGAACCGTTTGCCGATCTAGCCGTTCAGCCGCGCCATGCGGCCTATGACTTTTTCGGCGCCCGACATGATGTCCGCCATGATTTCGGCGCATGACTGGACTTCGCGGATTGCGCCGGCACCCTGGCCCATCGCGAAGGCCGAACGGTTGCGGTCGAGCCCCTCGATCTGGCCGCCGATCCCTCCCATCACGCCGGCCTGGGTCGAAATCATGGCCTGCATCGGGAAAGGCTTGATGTCCTGGGGGCGGCGCTCCCAGTCGGCAACGTAGTCATTCTTGTAGACGCGCATGGGCTTGCCCGAATAGGCGCGGGTGATGATCGTGTCCTCATCGGTGCTGTCGATCACGGCCTGCTTGTAGAGGTCGCCGGCATGGGCCTCCTTCGAGGCTATGAAGCGCGTGCCGATCCAGACGCCCTGAGCCCCGAGGGCCAGGGATGCGGCCAGTCCGCGGCCGTCGACAATCGAACCGGCTGCAATCACCGGGATCTTCACCGCATCGACGACCTGGGGCACGAGCGCCATGCCTGCGATCTTGCCGGTGTGGCCGCCCGCTTCCGTGCCCTGGGCCACGACAGCATCAAGGCCGCCGTCTTCTCCCGCCTTGGCGTGGCGAACCGTGCCGCAGACATTCATGACCTTGAGGCCGGCCGCATGGAACCTGTCAACGAGGTGGCGCGGGGGAACGCCGAGACCCGAGATGAAGGCCGAGGCCCCCTCCTCGATGATGATGTCGGCCGCCTTCTCGAGCGACTCCGGCACGGCGGCGAGCAGGTCGACGCCGAAGGGTTTGCTGGTGAGGCTGCGTACCTTGCGCATCTCGTCCCGGATTTCCTTCGTGCTGCGTCCGGCCATGCCGAGCGTGCCAAAGCCTCCGGCTTCGGACACCGCGGCGCAAACTTCCGCATAGGAGACGCCTCCCATTCCCGCAAGCAAAATGGGGTATTGGATGCCGAGCATCTCACAAAGAGGGGTGCGAATGGCCATGGGGCTTTTCCTGACTGCTGATCCGCCCTATTCATTGCAGCGGTGGCGGCATTACTCAAGCCGTCCGCACTCGAACGCCGACCCGGGAGCTGCGCATGAACCCGCTTTTCACCGCATTTCTGTTTTCCATTGCGATGCTGATGATTGCCCCCGGCGCGCAGGCTGCGGTGCCGGATCCCGGCCCTCCCTATACCGAAGCGCAGTTCCTTGCGATTTCACAGGAGCGGCTGCCCTATGAACTGCGCAATAACCTGCCGAAATGGTGGGGGCAGGCGCCTGACTACCTCAAGAAGCACATCCTGAATACGGACAGCCAGCGCTGGCCGTCGATCATCATGTGCAACTATTTCGGCTTTCGACCGGACCAGCAGGGGGCGCTGAACTCGGCGAAATGCGAGGAAGAACACTTCCAGGCATCCCAGCGCGGCAAGAAGAACTGGACTGCTGACGGCCAGTGGGTCGGGCCGTCCGAGGAGTGCATCAAGCGCAACAAGCGCAGCAAATACGGCGAGTTGCTCTGCGACTGACGCGTCTTGTCTTCTCGAGCAATACGGGGCCGCACCATGTGATGCGGCCCCTTTTTTGTCAGGCGGGCAGCGGATCTGCTGCGCTGTAGCCCTTCAGGGCCTTGATGGATTCGAAGCCGCCTTGCGAGAAGATCGTGATGGCGGTTCCTGCCATCAGGATCCAGATTGCGATCCCGCACAGGAGCACGAGGCCGATGAACCGAAACACGTTTCCGCGCATCAGGCTCCACGGTTCGGAAGGGCTGAGGCTGCCGGTGGCTACCACCGATGGTGGCCAGACGGCGAGACGAATGGAGACGTAGATCACGATAAGCCACGCCAGAAGGTAGGCGATGCCCAGAAGTCCGAACCTGCCGGAGCGTACAAGTTCCGTCACATTGTCGGGAAAGCGCCGGAAACCATCGATGAAGCCGGGCGGGTTGCCGTCAGCCACGACGTAGACTGCTGGCAGGAGAACGGCGGAATGTCCGCGAGGAGCCTAATCTGGATGCTCAGGCAGGTCGTCTACATCAGTTCAGCCACGCAACATTTCAGCCCGGAAGCACTTGAAGAGCTTCTGGCGTGGGCGCGGGCGAACAACGAGCGCAGCGGGATCACTGGAATCCTGCTTCATCACGACCTCACCTTTCTGCAGGTCATCGAAGGGACGCGGGATGACGTTGACCGCCTCATGGCTCGCATCAGGCGGGACCCCAGCCATACATCCCTGCGGATTGTCCAGGACGAGGGAATCTCCGAGCGGGACTTCAAGTCATGGGCCATGGCGTGTCGCCTCGCGAGTGCAGATGGGGCGCGGGTGATCGCGCACCCGCCAATGAAACTGGACCGGCGTTTCATCTCCAGTCTGGTGCCCCAGCTGTCATCACCGGTGGCGGAGGCATTTGTCGGCCAGGTGGCGTGCGCCGTAGCGCTGAAGGCCTCCTAGCGGAAAGTCCAGACATCTTCGAATCCGACTTCAAACGCCAACGCTATCCTGAACGCGAGTTCGAGAGTTGGCGCGTATTTTTCCTGCTCGATCGCGTTGATGGTCTGGCGGGTGGCGCCGACGCGCTCGGCCAGTTCTCCCTGGCTCCAGCTCCGCTCAGTCCGCAATTCCCTGATCCTGTTGCTGACCTTACCCTTCCTGGGTGTCATGAGCGACGGTAGTTCCAGATGAGGGCCGCGCGGTTCACGATTTCGGCTCCGACAAGGACGAACAGGATGGCGAAGGCCACACCGGTCGTGCTGGTCAGGTTCATTCCGCTGATCAGCGGAGATCC